>JABUSX010000395.1 GCA_021442545.1 Eubacterium sp.
GCTGCACATATGTGCAGCAGCTTCCTTAGTCTGCGGAGGATGGGACTTGAACCCACACGGACGTATTGTCCACTAGATCCTTAGTCTAGGTCGTCTGCCAGTTCCGACACCTCCGCGTTCTGCACCGGGTTCCCCGGCGACAAAAGCTATTCTATCATCTTAAGATACTGACGTCAATAAATAAATCTGAAGTTGTAATTGAAAAATAAACATTGAATTCGAAAATTCATGAAAAAAGTATGAATAAAAAAGGAAATTACGTTCGTACATGGTATGAGAAAACAGATAAGTGCGGGTAAAAAGCAAAAAAGGTTCAGTCTGTAAGTTATTCAGATGAAGATCCGCACGTACCGGAATAATGGTTTTAGCTAAGATTACTTTTACAGGAGACAGTTTTTGACTATACGTGAATTGCTTGAAAAAACGGAAGAGCGTGAACTTAGTCCTTATGCATCCCAGAGCAGTTCTTCGGCCGGCAGGGATCATCCCGAAAAGGAAAATGAAGTCAGAACGGTGTATATGAGAGATCGTGACCGTATTCTGCATTGTAAGTCCTTCCGGCGTCTGAAAGATAAAACACAGGTCTTTCTGCTTCCTCAGGGTGCACATTACCGTACACGGCTGATGCATACACTTGAGGTTTCTCAGATTGCACGCACTGTGGCAAGGGGACTTCGGCTGAATGAGGATCTGGTGGAAGCAATCGCTCTTGGCCACGACCTCGGACATACTCCCTTCGGTCATGCAGGTGAACGTACCTTGAATCTCCTCTCATCCGTAGGATTCCGGCATTATGAACAAAGCGTAAGAGTTGTTGAAAAGCTTGAAAAAAACGGAGAAGGTCTGAATCTGACCCGTGAAGTTCGTGACGGCATTCTGAACCACCAGATGAATACGACGCCTGCTACACTCGAGGGACGGGTTGTTAAGCTCTGCGATAAAATCGCTTACCTTCACCATGACACGGATGATGCGGAGCAGGCCGGCATTTTCCGGGAAGAAATGATTCCTGCAGAGATCCGGCGCATACTGGGGAGCAATGTCAAAGAAAGACTGAATACACTGGTCATGGATATGATTGCACAAAGCCTGGATCAGAATGATATCCGTCTGAGTGATGACGTTCAGAAGGCCTTCCTGGATCTGAGAGCATTGCTGTTCCGTGATGTTTATACACATCCAAAGGTGAAAAAGGAAGAAATCAAGGTCGAACGGATGATGAAGCAGATGTTTGCGTATTACAGGGAACATCCGGAAGATATGCATGATGGTTACAGTGTTCCTTCGGAAGAAGGCGAACCTTTGGACAGGATCATTTGTGACTATATTTCGAGCATGACCGATCAGTATTGTATTCATGTGTATAACCGCCTGTTTATACCCGAGTCCTGGGACGTTTTCTGAGCGTCCGGATTCATATTTTCCGAAAAAGCTGCGGAATGCAGTAACGGATGACGGTTTTCGGCCAGATTTTAAAGAAATGGTTTTTCTATGTACTATTCAGATGAATTAATCGAAGAAGTCCGGAACAGAACGGATATTGTGACCCTGATCTCCGGGTATGTAAAACTGGACCGAAAGGGAAGTACATATTTCGGACTCTGCCCGTTTCACAAGGAAAAAACGCCATCATTTTCGGTGAGTCCCGATAAGCAGATTTTTTATTGTTTCGGGTGCGGAGCCGGAGGCAGTGCTTTTTCGTTTATGATGCAGTATGAAAATTTCACATTCCAGGAGGCGGTTCAGAATCTGGCGGAACGTTCCGGAGTCAGACTGCCGGAAGCAGATAACAGCCGTGAAGCCAGGGAACGGGCGGACCGCAGAGAGACCTTGCTGCAGATCCAGAAAAAAGCTGCTGAATTTTATGTGAATAAACTGCTTTCTCCGGCCGGTGAAAAGGCCCGCAGTTATCTTCATAAACGCGGACTGAGTGACAGAACAATGCGTCGGTTCGGGCTTGGTTATGCCGATCATTATAATCAGGCTCTGTATACCTTCCTGAAGAAAGAAGGATATTCCGATGAGCTTCTGAGGGAAAGCGGGCTTTTCGGATATGATGAAAAGAGGGGGTTTTACGATAAATTCTGGAATCGGATTTTATTTCCGATCCTGGATGTCAATTCCCGTGTGATTGCGTTCGGAGGACGGGTCATGGGGGACGGACTTCCTAAATATCTGAACTCTCCCGAGACAGCCGTTTTTGACAAGGGAAGAAATCTTTACGGCCTGCATGCTGCCAGACGAAGCCGGGAAAGATACATGATCCTCTGTGAAGGCTATATGGATGTGATAGCCATGCATCAGGCAGGTTTTACCAATGCGATTGCCTCTCTCGGAACGGCTTTGACGGAAGCACAGTGTTTTCTGCTGTCACGGTATACGAAGGAAATTATCGTTTTATATGACATGGATGAAGCCGGTATCCGCGCAGCCAGAAGAGGGATTCCCCTTCTTCGGAATGCAGGACTGACCTGCCGGGTGGCAGATCTTCTTCCTCATAAGGATCCGGATGAATTTATCCGGGAGGAAGGATCGGAAGCCTTTTCGCAGCGTCTGGAAAAGGCTGAGAACGGATTCCTGTTTCTGGTTCGTGTTGAAGAACGTGATTATGATCTGGCGGATCCGGGAGGAAAATCGGCATTTCTGCACCGTGTTGCGGAAATGCTTCTCACAATTCCGGATGAGATCGAGAGAAACAGTTACACGGAAACATGTGCATCACGGTACCGGGTTGATCCGGATCTGATTCGTAAGCAGCTCGGAAGACTATCGTTAAAAGGAACGGAACAGCGTGTCATAAGTGTTCCGCGGACTCTGCGAAGCCGGGATGAGCAGAAACCGAGGAACCGGGAAAAGGCACAGAGGCTGATGCTGACCTGGCTGTCCGGATCGGCGGAGCGCATCCGACGGATATCCGGCATTCTGGAACCGGAAGATTTTGTGAATCCGCTCTGCAGAGAAGTGGCTGAACTTCTCTGGAAGCAGGCTTCAGAAGGGGAACTGCATCCGGCTGCGATTATTGATCATTTTACGGAGGAAAAGGATCAGACGCTTGCGGCTTCCATGTTTCATGAGGAAGTTCCGTCGGAAAATACAGATGAGCAGGCAAAGGCCTTGTTTGATGTCTGCTGCAGAATAAAACGTGAAAGTCTGGATCTGCAGTCTGCTTCTGTCGGACAGGGAGATATGAAAACAATGCTGACAATTATGGAAGAACGGAAAAAACTGGAACAGATGCAGAGAAACGGTCCTCCTGATGTTTTCTTTGAAAATAAAGCATGAACATCATGAAAAATGTTCTGCCGGAAAATAAACCGGTAAATCCGGAAGAAACAGGCATATCTGGAAATGCATCCGGGAATCTCCGGGATATGCCGGATAAGAAGAAATATTCAGAAAAGAGAAAAAACAGGATATGGGTGAAAAGATGGATGAATTAAAAAAGACTAAGAAAAAGGAAAAGAAAGAATCGGAAAAAGTGTCGAAAATGAGCAGACAGGAAGAAAACACAGAAAATACAGAAATGGCAGAAGCAGAAAATACGGAAACAGCCGGGACCGGAAAAGCAAAACAGGCTCCCAAAAAGAAGGCTTCCGGAAAGAAGTCTGCGAAAGCAAAAAAAGAAGAGGAAAAGATTGAAGAAGAGGCAGCCGAAATGACGGAAACCACAGCAGAAGGAACTGCAGCGGAAGAAGTCCGGGAAATCAAGGAAGAAAGACCGGCTGCAAAAAAGAAACCGGTGAAGAAGAAATCTTCGAAAGCAAAAGCTGCAGAGACAGAAGCTGTGACGGAAGAAGCGGCAGAAGAAGCAGCGGAAGAAGAAACCAAGCCGGCGCCGAAGAAGAAAAGCACGAAAAGAAAGACAGCAAAAGCAAAAACAGAAGAAAAACCAGCAGAGGACGCCGATAATGCAGCGGCGGAAGTCATAGAAGTTCTTTCGGAAAAAGAATCAGATGCGGTATCTGAGGAAAAAGATCCGCCAGAAGAGAGTGTGACAGAGGGGATTTCGGAAACAGCCGAGGAAAAACCGGAACCGAAGAAAAAAGCTTCGAAAAAGAAGAGCTCCAAAAAGAAGGCTGCCGAAGAAATTTCGGAAAAAGATATGACGGATGAAGTGCCGCTGCCGGAAAAATCTCCGGAAGAAAATACGGATGTTCTGCCGGATGAAATGCCGGATTCGGCCGCGGAGGGAAAAAATTCCGCAAAGAAAAATACAAAAAAGAAGGCATCACAGGAAGGGACTCTTTCAGATAAGGAACAGGAGAAGAATGAAGAGGCCGGTATCGATCAGAATGTACTTCTGGAACGAATGGGACTTCTGGTGGAAACGGCCCGGTTAAACAAAAATGTCCTTGTGTATCCGGAAATCGTTGATCAGCTGAAGGATCTGCATTTGTCTGATGCACAGACCAAAATGGTTATTTCCTATCTGGAAGAACAGAATGTTGAAGTTCTGATGATTCATCTTGACGCAGAAGGTTCCGAGGATGATCTTCTGATCACAAAAGAAGATGCTGCGGATGAAGAAGATACGGATATCGAGAATATCGATATGTCTGTTCCGGAAGGGGTCAGTATTGAAGATCCGGTTCGTATGTATCTGAAAGAGATCGGAAAAGTACCTCTCCTTACGGCAGACGAAGAGATCGATCTTGCCCAGAAAATGGAAAACGGAGACGAAGATGCAAAAAAACGCCTTGCGGAAGCAAATCTTCGGCTGGTTGTATCTATTGCAAAAAGATATGTTGGCCGCGGCATGCTTTTCCTGGACCTGATTCAGGAAGGAAATCTCGGACTGATCAAGGCGGTTGAAAAATTTGATTACAGAAAAGGATATAAGTTCTCTACGTATGCGACATGGTGGATCCGCCAGGCTATTACCCGTGCAATCGCTGACCAGGCCCGTACGATCCGTATTCCGGTTCATATGGTCGAAACGATCAATAAGCTGATCCGTATTTCCAGACAGCTGCTTCAGGAGCTCGGAAGAGAGCCTGCTCCCGAAGAGATTGCAGAAGAGATGGATATGTCCGTTGAACGTGTTCGTGAGATCCTGAAGATCTCTCAGGAACCGGTCTCGCTTGAAACACCGATCGGTGAAGAAGAAGACAGCCACCTTGGAGATTTCATACAGGATGAGAATGTGCCTGTACCCGCAGATGCGGCTGCATTTACGATGCTGAAGGAACAGCTTGAGGAAGTGCTGGATACTTTGACCGAGAGAGAACAGAAGGTGATCAGGCTTCGTTTCGGACTTGATGACGGACGTGCACGCACTCTGGAAGAGGTCGGGAAAGAATTTAACGTTACCCGTGAACGTATCCGTCAGATCGAGGCAAAGGCTTTGCGCAAACTCCGCCATCCGAGCCGCAGCCGTAAGCTGAAGGATTATCTGGATTGAAAGCAGTCAGTAAAAGGCGGTCAGAGGGCGGCTCCTCTGCCGGATCACCGCATTTAACAGGTATATGGCAGCTTTCTGAAAGACTTCGCTGCATTGCGGATTTTGTTTCGGAAGGTCTGGTTGTAGCAGATGTGGGAACGGATCACGCTCTTCTGCCGATCGTTCTTTGTCTGGAGGAACGGATTCCCGGGGCCGTGGCTGTCGATGTACATAAAGGTCCCCTTCAGACGGCGGCAGAACATGTGAGGGAAGCAGGCCTTGAGGACCGGATCATGCTGCGTCTTTCGGACGGACTGAAAGAAGTGAAAGAAGGAGAGGCGGAAAGTCTTGTCATCGCCGGAATGGGCGGAAAGCTGATCGTTTCGATCCTTTCGGATTCAAGAGATAAACTTCCTGCATTCCGGGAAATGATTCTTTCTCCGCACTCGGATGCCGCGGAGGTACGCCGGGCTCTGTCGGCAGAGGGCTTCGTAATTGTACGGGAAGCTTTTATAGAAGAAGACGGTAAGTTCTATCCTGTTATAAAAACAATTCCGTCTTCAGAAAAAGAAAGAGGAAAACCGGTCGTTCCGGATGAAGCAGAGGCTGCTTTCGGTCCCTGTCTTCTCCGGGAAAAAGATCCGGTTCTGGCGCGGTGGCTGCAGAAAAAGCAGTCCCGGGACCGGGAAATTCTGGAGTCTCTTTCCGAAAACGGCAGTGTGTCTGCAGTAAAAAGAAGAGAGGAACTGGAAGCAGAAGCCAGTCTGATTGCAGAGGCTCTTGAACGGAT
Source organism: Eubacterium sp. (assembly GCA_021442545.1). GTDB lineage: Bacteria > Bacillota > Clostridia > Lachnospirales > Lachnospiraceae > Bilifractor. The sequence continues at coordinate 6,171 of JABUSX010000395.1, forward strand.
GAAACGGGTCTGACAGACGGAGCTTATGTGAATAGCGGATGTAGCGAACAGGTACAGGAGAAAAGATCGAACAGGAAGGGTCTTTTCATTTTAAAGACGTACCGCGTCAGGAGGTACGGAAAGGATGAAGAAGTCCATGACATGTAATGAAATTCTGAATAAACTGGAGACAGAATATCCGGCAGATTATGCCGAGGATTGGGATAATCCCGGGCTTCTGGCCGGAAGAAGGGACGGCACCGTACAGACCGTCCTTGTCGCGCTCGATGCAACGGAAGATGTTATCGAACAGGCAGTCCGGCAGCATGCGGATCTTCTGATCACCCATCATCCCCTTCTTTTTCATGGAATACGCAGCGTGAATGATCAGGATTTCATCGGTCGTCGTCTGCTGACTCTGATCGAAAATCATATTGCCTGTTATGCGATTCATACCAATTTCGATGTTCTCGGGATGGCAGAGCTGAATGAAAAACAGCTTGGGCTTCAGAATGCCCGTGTACTTGACATAACAAAGGAAACCGAAAACGGAACGGAAGGTATTGGCCGCATCGGTGAGATGAAAGAACCGGTTTCTCTGCGGCAGATGGCTGCCCTGGTTTCCGTGAAAATGGGGGTTCCCTCCGTAAGGTGCTATGGCCCGGATGATTCGGACGGATCCGCTCATTCTGTTCTGGTCCGTCGGGTTGCTGTCTGCGGCGGATCAGGAAAGAGCATGATTTCACATGCACTGAGAGAAGGTGCGGATGTACTGGTAACGGGAGATATCGATTATCACAGTGCAATCGATGCACTTTCCTGCGGCCTGTATATCATCGATGCCGGACACTACGGAACGGAATACGGGTTTATATCTGCCCTGGCTGAAAAGCTGCGCGGATGGTTTCCCGGACTTACGGTATCCGAGGCTCCGATCCGGCACCCGTACACAGATATTTCTTTTGATCCGCAGGAGGGTTCTCCGAAGTGAATAAAAGAGTAAATATGCGGAAGCCGGTGCAGACCAGATGAGATTTACAGGAAAACGGCTTTGACGTTTTGCCTGAAATATGCTATTTTTCAAGATGCTGTATAAATTACAAGCGGGACATGCGGCCGCGGACGGAAAACCCGAAAGGGACCGTCTGAGGAAAGTCCGGGCTTCACAGGGCAGGATGCCGGATAACGTCCGGCGAAGGTGACTTCAGGGACAGTGCAACAGAAAAGAACCGCGGCCCGTATTTATACGGACGTAAGGGTGAAAAGGCAGTGTAAGAGACTACCGGCCTTCCGGCAACGGCAGGTGACGTGTAAACCCCATCCGAAGCAAGACCGCACAGGAGGCAATGCGGCGGCCCGCCGCGTCTCCAGGTAGGTCGCTGGATCCTTTCGGCAACGAGAGGGCAAGATAGATGGCCGCACGAGACAGAACCCGGCTTATCGTCCCGCTTGCTTTTTATACGCAGACAGCAGAATGTTCACGATACCCCTCTTGCAGCCGGCTTACGTATTGTATGTGTTTCATCGGCGGGGTCTGTGCGGCAGGGGAAGATCTCCCGGCATTAGGAGAATATGTTTTGAGTACGCTGATTCTGGCATCCGCTTCTCCAAGAAGAAAAGAACTTCTGGTACGTATCGGAATTTCCCCGGTCGTTTATCCGGTTTCTTCCGATGAGGTCTATACGGAAAAAGAACCGTCAGAGATCGTGAAGGAACTCGCTTTCGGAAAGGTATCTGAAGCGGCCGGACAGCTTTTGGAAAAACAGGAACTGAGGGCAGATACATATCTGCTGGGAGCGGACACGATCGTTGTATGTGAAGGAAAGATTCTCGGGAAGCCTGTCTCGGAAGAAGACGCAGCAAGGATGCTGAGGGCAGTTCAGGGTCATACACACAAGGTTTATACAGGAGTATCGATCCTGTATGCAGAAGAAGGAGATCACATGCCGGATATAAATACCAGTTTTTCTGTTTGTACGGATGTGGATGTTCTTCCGATGACGGAAGAAGAAATCCGCGCCTATATACAAACGGGAGAACCAATGGATAAAGCCGGTTCTTACGGGATCCAGGGAATTTTCTCCCGTCATATTTCCGGGATCCGCGGTGATTATACCAATGTAGTCGGTCTCCCGGTATCTGCTGTTTACCGTTCCCTTCGCAGTATGGGCTTTTACGGAAAACAGACCGACGGTATACAACAGAAAGATGGTTCTTATTTATGACAGCGGCATCACTTTTGTGATCCGCTTTCTTATGAAATAAAACCGTTATGCGGGTCCGGCCTGAACGGAAAACTTCTTTCAGGAATACGGAGTCCCGTCGACGGAAGGATGGTTATCAAACATACCAACTACAGAAAAGGAGGACCTATTATGCAGCAATTACAAAATCTCCGTCATCTTATGTCGCCGATGGATTTTTCGGTAGAAGAACTGGACCGGATGATGGATCTCGCGGCGGATATGGAGGCTCGTCCGGAAGTTTACGCGCATTCCTGTGAAGGTCTGAAACTTGCAACGCTTTTCTATGAACCGAGCACCAGGACAAGGCTCAGCTTTGAATCGGCCATGCTGAATCTCGGCGGCAAGGTACTTGGTTTTTCTTCAGCCGCGAGC
>JABUSX010000096.1 GCA_021442545.1 Eubacterium sp.
GTATAGATCGCAACCTTTGTACTCATCATCACCCCGGTTTATTCACGGTTGGACAGCTCTTCGGTGATATCCTGCCATGTTAATCCTTTTTCACACATGAGCACCATCACATGATACATCATATCCGCTATTTCGTACATAGTTTCCGTATTGTCCGGATTCTTCGCAGCAATAATGATCTCGGCAGATTCTTCCCCGACTTTTTTCAGAATCTTATCTATCCCCTGGTCAAAGAGATAATTGGTATAAGAACCTTCCCGGGGATGAAGCTTCCGGTCTGCTATGACTGCGTAAACATCCTGCAGAACTTTCTGCGGATCGGCATTTTCGTGTCCGAGACGATAGATGTCCCGGTAAAAACAGGAATAGCTTCCTGTATGACAGGCTGCACCAAGCTGACGGACCTTTGCCAGAAGGGTATCCTGGTCGCAGTCAACCGATAAGGAACGTATAAACTGAAAATGGCCGGACGTCAGTCCTTTGACCCAGATCTCCTGCCGGCTGCGGCTCCAGTAGGTCATGCGCCCGGTGCGAAGAGTCAGACAAAAAGCTTCCTCATTCATGTAGGCCAGCATAAGTACCTTGCCGGTTTCCTCTTCCTGTACAACACAGGGAACAAGACCGGATGCATCCGGACGAAGATCGGACCAGGACATAGCGGCTGTTTCCGGAAGCACGGGGTAATCATCAAGGACTCTCTCTTCACCGAACCGTTCCCGGCCCTCCCGGATCAGTTCCGCCGCAATCTTCTCTTCTTCACAGGAAAACACAGCCTGCACACCCGCATAAAGGAGTTTTTTAATATCTTCCAGACGGCGCATATGCCCTGCTGCATAGACGGGCAGCATCCCTTCGCGGCAGATCGTGCGTATCAGACCGATCGCTTCTTCATGAGCCTGCCGGTCTTCTGTCCGGTCAAAGATCAGAAAAGCACGGGCCTCGCCTTCCCGGCTGCTTCGGACAAAGGAAAGAATTTCTTCACAGCTTCCGGATGCTTTCCCGCTGCGGCATTCACACCCTGTCTGTCCGGAATCAGAAGATATCTTTTCCGAAGAGAGGTTATTCAGAAAAACAGAATCATCCAACAGGATTTCAGGTATTTTCATCTGTATACTCCTCCGTCAGATCGAGCCTTTGGTAGAGAGGACGCCTTCGATTCTGGGATCGATTCCGACGGCTTCATCCAGAGCCCGGGCAAAGGCTTTGAAAAGCGCTTCGATCTTGTGATGATCATTCTGTCCTTCCAGGATCCGCAGATGCAGATTCATGCCGGCATTTACGGAAACGCTGTTGAAAAATTCCCGGACCATCTGTGTTCCCATTTCACCGCAGCGCTCGGTACAGAAGCTGCCGTCAAAACAGAACCAGGGTCTGCCGCTCAGGTCGAGTGCACAGAGAACCAGCGTTTCATCCATGGGAAGGATCATGCTGCCGTAACGCCGGATGCCGGTTTTATCGCCGAGCGCTTCCCGGATGGCTGTTCCAAGAACGATCCCGGTATCTTCGATCGTATGATGATCATCCACCTGAAGATCACCGTTTACCATAACCTCCAGGTCAAAAAAGCCGTGTTTTGCAAAGGCTTCCAGCATGTGATCAAAAAAGCCGATTCCTGTACGGATATTCGACTTTCCGGTTCCGTCAAGCGAAAGACGGATACAGATATCGGTTTCTTTTGTTTTCCGTATTACCTCACTGCTTCTGTTCATTGCTTTTCTCCACTATACATTTTTTCAATTATTGTTATACATAATAATCTGCATGATCTGAACCGGAATGTACCGGATCGTATTTTTCAGGATCCTCTCCTTATTCGAAACGGACGGCTACGGAATTTGCGTGTGCCGTCAGCTGTTCACAGCGGGCAAAGGTCTCAATGTCTGTGTGTATCTTTTCAAGAGCCTCTCTGGAATACGAGATCACGCTGGAACGTTTAATAAAGTCATCCACACCAAGAGGCGAGAAAAACCGTGCCGTTCCGCTTGTCGGAAGAACATGGTTCGGTCCGGCAAAATAATCTCCGAGAGGTTCGCTGCTGTAGGGTCCGAGGAAGATCGCGCCGGCATGGCGGATCCTGGTCATCGTTTCCAGCGGATTTTCTGTCTGGATCTCCATATGCTCGGGAGCAAAAGCGTTCGCAAGCTCTATAGCCTGGTCGATCGACTCTGCAATCAGAATATGCCCATACTGCTCCAGTGATGCGGTCATGATCTCCTTTCTGGAAAGACGTGAAACAAACTCACTGATGTGTGCCTCTACTTCATCCGCAAGTTTTTCACTGGTCGTGACCAGAACCGCTGAGGCCATTTCATCGTGTTCTGCCTGTGAGAGCAGATCTGCTGCGACAAAGCGCGGGTCTGCAGTATGATCGGCCAGAACCAGAATTTCACTCGGACCCGCAACAGAGTCTATGCTTACGATTCCGAAGACGGCTTTCTTTGCAAGAGCGACATAAATATTGCCGGGCCCCACAATCTTGTCGACTTTAGGTATTGTTTCTGTTCCGTAGGCAAGAGCTGCGATTGCCTGGGCTCCGCCGGCTTTAATAATCCGGTCGGCGCCGGCCTCGTGTGCAGCTACAAGAACGCCGGGATCGATCGTGCCGTCACGGCGGCATGGTGTTGTCATGATGATCTCCCTGACACCGGCCGTTTTTGCCGGTACGATGTTCATCAGCACAGACGAAGGATAGGCTGCTTTCCCGCCGGGAACATAGACTCCGACACGATCCATTGCCGTTATTTTTTCACCAAGAAGAACTCCGTCATCACCCGTGGCAAACCAGCTGTTGCGTTTTTCTCTTTCATGATGAGCCCGTATATTCACGAGCGCCTTACGCAGGATCTCCGGAAGTTCCGGATTCACATTTTTGTATGCCTCTTCGATCTCTTCTTCGGAAACATAAAGAGTATCCGGTGTCAGTACGACACCATCAAATTTTTCGGTATATTCCAGAAGAGCACAGTCGCCGTCACGCCGAACAGCCGTAAGTATCTCACGGACCGTTTTTTCCTGTTCTTCAAAAACTTCAGGATTCCGTGACATCAGTTCTGCCTGTATGGCAGCTGCATTCGACGGATTCAATACAGATCTTTTCATCATTTTCTTCCTCAGCAATCTCCTGTCAGAATTTTTTCACTGCATCCAGTTCACGGATCAGTCCGGAAATGCGGGCATTGTCCATTCTCATGCTGACCGGATTCACAATCAGTCTCGCAGAAAGCGGACAGATCTTTTCAAGAACCGTCAGTCCGTTTTCTGCAAGAGTACTTCCTGTTTCAACAATGTCGACAATAACTTCGGAAAGTCCGACGATCGGAGCCAGTTCGATCGAACCGTTCAGCTTGATCAGTTCCACAGTCTGATTTCTCGTATTGTAAAAATAATCTTTGGCAATATTCGGATATTTTGTAGCCACACGGATCCAGGCATTTTTCTGAAGAAGAGAAGCCGCTTCCTGAGGTCCGCAGACACACATACTGCATTTTCCGAGACCAAGATCCAGAACCTCATAGACCTTACGGTTTTCTTCCATAATAATATCTTTACCGGAAACCCCGATGTCAGCTACGCCATATTCTACGTAAGTAGGAACGTCAGGTCCTTTTGCAAGGAAAAAACGCACGCCGGCGTTCTGATTTTCAAAGATCAGCTTTCTTGTATGCGGATCGTGTATCTCTTCACATCCCAGGCCGATCTTTTCAAACAGATCCAGTGTCTGATCGGCCAGTCTTCCTTTTGTAAGTGCGATTGTCAGCATTCTCATGTCCGGGTCTCCTTCATTTCTTTACAGAGATATCGAGAGGTCAGATACCGTATCGGTCAGCAGATCAATGGCACAGCCGTGATCCTTCGAATCAAAATACAGAATTCCGCCAAACTGGTTTCTGCGCCCGTACTCTTTGTATTCTTCTATCGATTTTCCTTTTTCGAAACGGATACAGGCTGCATCAATTCCCTGCTCACGCTGTTCCATGGCAAACAGAACCGCTTCCTTTTCCAGCTCCGCAGGATAAAGAACCATCGTCTTGATATCCGCAATGGGTACCTCAATGTGACGTCGTTCCAGAGCAGTAAGAAGAGAATCCACCCTTGTCATAAAACCGATCGCCGGCGCATTTTTCCCAAAGCGTTTCAGAAGGGTGTCGTATCTTCCTCCCCGGATCAGCGGCTCACCGGAACCATAGGTATACGCCTGGAAAATGATACCCGTGTAATATCTGAATTCCGAAACCATGCCAAAGTCAAAAGTTACAAACTGCGCACATCCATACGTATGCAGCAGCTCATAGATACGCTTCAGCCGGCTTACAGCTGAACGTGCTTCACCGTTCCAGGCAAGCCTTTCGGCTTCCTCCAGGACACTGAAGTCTCCAAAAAGAGAAGGAAGACGGAGAAAAATATCCTTCAGATCCTTCCGAATATTCAGATGTTCGATCATGGAAGAAGCTCCGAAACGATTTTGTTCAAGGAGCAGCTCGCAAAGCCTTGCTTTTTCTTCCTCTTCAATTCCCGCTTCTTTTACCAGTGCTTCAAAAAAAGGCACTGTACCAATTGTAACCTGAAAATCACGGAGCCCGCAGCGTTTCATCAGATTGATAACAAGAGCAAGAATCTCAGCATCCGCTTCGGCACTGTCATCATTAAGATACTCCACACCCATCTGCGTCATTTCACGCAGACGCCCCTGATGAAGAGTTGAAGAATTGGTAAAGACAGGTCCGCGATAGCAGAAACGCAGCGGCATCTGCTCATCGGCAAAATACATGGCCGCAGCTCTGGCAACAGACGGCGTATAGTCCGGGCGGAGTACGAGAGTTTCTCCGTCCTGGTCAAAAAAACGGAAGGTGTTCCTTACGGATGTGGAACCGACATGGTCATCATATACCTTCAGAAATTCAATGACCGGTGTATCAATAGACTGATATCCGTAAGAACGAAACAGTTTTTCGATCTGTTTCTCAAGAAAACGTTTTTTATCACATTCGACTGCAAATATATCCCGGACTCCTTCCGGCGTATGAAACAGTTTTTTCATAAAATGTATCTCCTGCGTTTCGTGTTCATTCTTTTTTTCTGACGTTGTCCGCAATTATTCCGGTCATCCTGCGGTATCTGCCGCCGGAACCTTTGCATCACGATTTATTTAACGAATACTTTTCCTTCACGGGCATCCGGAGGTATGTTCCGATTCTTCCTGCTGCCGCCTCTCCAGATCCTTCTGCAGAATATCAAGATAAGGAATCAGAACACCATGTTTTACCGGGATCCGATAAGCCGGATCCAGCTCTTCGTAAAGAAAGCTTTTTCTTCCGCCGTTCTCTGCCCTGTTCAGAAAATAAAGCAGATCTTTCAGACAAAGATAATACATTTCATCCCGGTGTACATAATAGATCAGAAGAAACGCAATACCTTCCTGTGCTTCAAAATCAGACATAAACCGAATCTGGTGTTCATGTACATTTGCCAGCGGAAAACGATCATTCTGACATTCCTTAGCATCAAAACAGATCGGAATCCCCTGTACAGCCCCGATATAATCCACCGTACTTTTCTGGTCAAAATAAGCCAGTGTGATGTGACGGCTGTCTTTGTCCATGTTGATCGGCGTTATCGGTGTCGGAATCTTCTGAATCAGGGCAAGACCCATGTCCCGGTAGCGTTCGTTTGTACGATTAACCAGTTCTTCGAGTGTGGATCCCCGCAGGCCCCGGGTCTTCCACGCACACATCAGACGCCTCCTCCGGCCGCAGCAGTCCGGACATCTGACCAGACGCTGTCCTCCTCCGCTTCAGCCGTTGTTCCGTCCGCTTTCAGTTCCGGCGGATAAGAATCAAGAACACACATTTTGTTCAGCGGCCAGTAACGGAAAAATGCCTTTCCGAGAATTTTTTCGCGTTTTACAAAGGGATTCTGCCAGTAACGTGAGTCCTTTGAATTAAGACGGTTGTCACCCAGAACAAAATAACTGTCTTCCGGGACAACAAAAGGATTCGAAAGATTTGTATACTCTTCTTCCATCATCGTCATACCAGGGTATGCGCAGAAACCATCGTAAAGCGGTTCATCGGAATCATTTATATATACACCGCCGTCACGGATTTCAACCTTATCCCCCGGAAGACCGATAATTCTTTTAATGAAAAGTTTGCTTTCATCATCCGGATAACGGAAGATGATGATATCATACCTTTGGGGATCCTGAAAGTGGTAGATCAGACGGTTGCCGAAAATATGATCACCTGTCATGATCGTCGGCTCCATCGACGCAGAAGGAATTACGGCATTAACGATAATGAAAAATTCCACAAAAAGCGTCACTCCCACCACAATGGCGATCAGGCGGACATATTCCAGCACGACGCTCAGTTTGGATTTTTTTTCATCAGATTTTTTCTCAGCGGATTTTATTTCATTTTCTTTTTTCATGATCTTCTGTCATGCCGGATTCCGGCTATGTATATGGTTTTTATGTTCCGGAAACGTACTGCCGCAGCCCGGACCCAGTCAAAATTCGATTCCGGGACTTTATTGTAAAAATACGGAAAATACTTTTCAACCCTGCCGGCCGCGGTAATTCGCCTGCGGAAGGACAATACCGAAGCGTTCCGCCGTTTTCTTCAGTTCCTCCGGAAGCGGAGCAAAAAAAGAACGTTCCGACAAAGCAGACAGCGGATCCGGACAGATCGGAAAATGCATTTCGTACGCATGCAGAAACTGCCGTTTCAACCGGCAGTCAGACTGCACGCCCTTCATTGTACCATATTTTGGGTCTCCGACAATAGCATATCCGTATTCTGCGAGCTGTGAACGAATCTGATGAGTCTTTCCCGTCAGAAGATCGACTGAAAGCAGGGTAACACCATTGTTATAACAGACCGGCGTACAGACAAGGCTTACCTTTTTGCTTCCTTCCCGGTAATACCGGGTCACAGATGTTTTGTTGGACCGGGTATCCCGGCTGTGCCATCCTTCCAGAAGCTGCTTTTTTTCGAAATTCCCACCGACAAGGCAAAGATAAACCTTTCTGATGGTTCGATTCCGGAAGAAGTCCCCAAGGATCCTTGCCGAAGGCAGATCCAGCGGTACGGCAACCAATCCGCTGGTATTTCGGTCAAGTCTGTTTGCAGTACCCGGACGATACAGATAAAAATCTTCCTCTGTTCTTTTTCCGCTCTGAAGAAGATACCGGCGGACCTGTTCTACCAGTGACACATCCTGCTCTTCTGCTTTCTGAGAAAGAAGACCGGCCGGTTTATTAGCAAGCAGGATATGAGGATCCTCGTAAATAATTTCATCGGATGATAAAATATCTGAAATGCTGTCCTTCTCAGAAACAGATGCGGCAGAATGGCAGAAAGCACTCGTTCCTTCCGTATGCATTTTATTGACTGTCCGGCGAAAACTCAGAAAAGTTTCCTCTGAAAAAAAGATCCGGATGCAGTCATGCTCCCGAAGAATATAGCCGCCCTCACTTTTGTGATCATTTACGGTAATATTTTTCTTACGAAGCATTTTATACAAAAACCCGGTTGCAGCACCGGGCAGATAACGCTGAAGAAATTTATCCAGTCTTTGACCGGCTTCGGCCTCATTGATTTCCACTTCACGCATATGCCGTCTGCCTTTCAGAAAGATAAACCGTTTTTCGCTGTATCAGATATCAAATCAGGACTCATGCTGTGATCGGAACACTTCAGTTGAAGAAAACAGCTTTATGAGATTTACTCCTGCCGGCATGGCTTCCGGCTATATGAATAAAAACGAGTGTAACGGATTTGTATGCTTTTACATAGATAAAGCAAAGAGAATACTCTGAAATTCCTTTTCCGGATTTTCATCTTCTTCTGTTTCCGGGATGGGAAGTTCCTGCATTTTTTTCAGAAACTGTTCCTGGTCATGCAGTATCTCCACTTCTGCTTCCGGGTCCGCATTCTGCAGAGCTGTTCGTAAATGCTTGCGGACGGGAGGGATACGAAGCTCATGTTTCGGATCAGAAGTAAGGGCCAGAACATAACTGCCGGAAATAACGACTGCATTCAGCAGAATGCTGTTCTCCCTGGTGGTTACATACAATTCGTACAGAACCTTATGCCCCTGTGAGGCGGACGCAATTCTTTTTACCAGCTCTTCCGGCGTTTCTTTCAAAGTAAGTGCAACGATCCACTGAGTCGCGGAAAGAGCAGCCGGAATCAACGCGATGGCAGCGATAATCGAAAAGAGATTACTGCGGTCTCCTCCGTTCAGAATCAGCCCGATCACAAATATTGCAAAAACAATGATAAACAGAATAAGGGTTCTGATCCCCCGTATTTTTTTCTGACTGCGGATATATCCGGGTCTCCCCTTTTCATTCTCCTTCACTTATTTTTATACCCTCTCTGTGACGATTCTTCTGAGCCTTGTGGGATTGTGCAATCTGATCCAGCTGTTCATGAAAACGGCTGAGTTCTTCCATATCATTCATCTGATAGACACGGAAAAATTCATCCTGTATCTTCTCTACCTCACGGCGCGATATAGCGCGATACAGGTTTTCAATCGTCTCAACGATATCTTCAACGATATGATAGCGAAGGCGTGAATACAGCTGTGCGTCCATAATCTCTTCACGGACGGAGGACATCTCTTTATCCAGTGAAATTATGGCATTTGCAGCATTGGAAAGACGAAGATCAACACGTTCCGGGATCTGACCCTGATATTTATATTGAAGAGAATGCTCTACCGTAGCCCAGAAATTCATTGCCATTGTACGGAT
>JABUSX010000451.1 GCA_021442545.1 Eubacterium sp.
TAAATGATATAAGAAATAAGAGATGACTCTGAATTCTCTTTATTTCTGGGAACGACTGCTGAAATTTTCCCGTCTTTTAAGATTACAATATTATCACTCATTCCGATCAGTTCAGGGAGCTCTTCGGAAATCATTATTATCGCCTTTTTCCTTCTTTTGAGATCTGTCAGAAGATCATAGATGTCTGATTGAACACCGACATCTATACCTCTTGTAGGACAGTCAAAAATATAAATATTCGCATCCGTGGCCAGCCACTTGGTTACAGCCACCTTCTGTTTGTTTCCGCCGGAGAGATTGCTCACGTTTTCCTTAACAGTGCTCATTTTTACACTTAAGACCTTCGCCTGTTCCTCTGCAAATCTGTGCTGCGCTTTTTGTGTGAGGAAAGGACCCTTTTGAATCTTTCGAAGAGAAGGAATACATATGTTTTCCCAGATCGTTGAAGCAAGCATCAGGGATTCCGAGTCTCTGTTTTTGGATATATATGCCATCTTCAGCTTTAATGCTGTCTGAGGATCTTTTACGACGGCTCCCGATCCGGCTTTGACAGAACCCACCAGCGGTTTTTCCAGGCCAAACATTATTTTTCCCAGTTCATGCATACCGCAATCTGTTAATCCGCCTATGCCGAGGATCTCTCCGAATCTCACATTTAAATTGATATCTTCAAGATGATCTGTGTATACGCCTTCGACTTTAAGTGCAACATCATCTGTAAGTGCACCCTCATCATCTGTGCGGTAATAATTTTCCTCTATCTCTCTTCCCACCATATACTGTTTCATTGTATGAGAATCAAAATCCGCTTTTTCGAGAGTTGTTATGATCTGGCCGTCTCGCAGGATAGTTACCCTGTCACACATTTCAATGATCTCATCAATGTCATGGGAGATGAACAGAACGGCTTTGTCATTGTTCCTCATATTGTACATACATTTATAGAGAATGTTTCTTCCGTATTCGCTCAGAGCGGTAGGTGTTTCATCTACGATCAAAAGCTGAGGATCATCGTACATGGCTCTTGCAAGCTCAACAAGCTTACGCTGTTCAAAGTTATATGCTCTCATATTTACCCCGGGATCAACCTTATCAATGCCGAGCATATCCAGTATTTTTGATGCTTCCGATTTCATTTTCATTGTATTAACAAGAAGCCGGCTGATAAAACGTTCTTCTTTTCCGGTAAAAATATTTTCAGCAACAGAAACATCCGGGAGTGTATTCTGTTCCTGACCGACCATTGCGATTCCTTTTTTCTCGGCCTCAAAAATATTTTTCGGGATGTATTCGTCTCCTTTAAAGATCATCTTTCCCGAATCACAGGGACGGATGCCGGCAATTATCGAGGACGCGGTAGATTTTCCCGAACCGTTTTCTCCGATCAGTCCGTGGATCTCACCGTTTCTGATTTCAAGATCGATCCCCCTGAGAGCCTTTGTTGCGCCAAAGGATTTATGCATTTCTTTTACGGTCAATAGTATTTCTTTCATATGCTTCTCCATAAAGATTATCGCTTATCGTATTGCCTGTAATAATAATACGCAAATTGAACACATTTAAAAATAATGTAAAACTATGATTTTGTTAGTTTTCTTACTGTTTCTGTGACGCGGGAAGTAAAAGGGAAGTAAAAGCTCAGGGACGTTTCTTCTGTATGCCGGGCAGAAGAAACGTCCCTGAGCTTTGCTTGCACGAATATTATTACAGACAATTGTCTGCCAGATATTGGACATAATTGATGGCGCCTTCGACTTTATCAGGAGAGCGGTCGCAGCATAAGTTGACCATAAAGTGGTCGTTCTGCAGTTCGATGCCGGCTTTTTTTGCTACGGCAGCGGTGTCGGTGACACCAAGATCTCCGACGCAGACGGGAAGACCTACCTCACGGCCAAAGCGCATGAGCTTAAGCGTTTCTTCAAGAGGGTACTCCTCCAAAACGGTCTGAACAATAAGGCCTGCAAATACGCGTTCGCCGTGCATAAAGTTTTCACCGCCCGGTACCGATACGAGCCAGTCACCTAAGCCGTGGGCACAGACCGTGCCGTTTGAGTTTAAGGCACCGATTCCGGACAGGAAGCAGTTGGCTTCTATGACTGATTCAAGCTGAGGTGTTACGCTTTTTGCCTTTACGGATCTGTAGGCGGCAAGACCATCCTCGAATATAATATCTCTGCAAAGGCTGCAGAGTGCGGAAGCGGTGCGGGTGATATTGGTTCCGGAGGGGTTCTGCTTCCCGGTCTTTCCTTCATACCAGGTCGTAAGGGCATCACCCATACCTGCAGCAAGAAGCCTGACAGGTGCGTTTGCAATTACTTTGGAGTCAACCATGACCATGTCAGGACATTTGGGGAACTGAAGGTCGTAAGCCACTCTGTGTCCGTCTTCAGCGTATATTACGGAGACGTTTGTACACGGAGCATCGGAAGAAGGTGTAGTGACGATCATGATAAGTGTTTTCTTTTCGCGGTTGGCGCGAGTTCTGGTCACGTCCATACAGGAGCCGCCGCCCACGCCTACGATAATATCGGCTTCCTTAAGTTCTTTTATCTCACCGATCCTGTTTATCTCAGAGTCGCAGCATACCTTGCCGCAGGGTATATATGTGCATTTGGCCGATGTTCCCTTAAAGCTTTCTTCAAGGGAAGGGCGGGCAGCCTTAAGGGAGCGTTCTCCTCCGATGAATACATATTTATTTCCGAAACACGATGTATGATCCGAGAATGATTTTAATATATCACTGCCTACAATAAAAGAAGCGGGGAAATTGATCCTTTTCATTTGTTACCTCCTTAAAACTTTCCTGTTATCAGATATGCTTTTCTTAAGCCTCTCTGGATATTGGCCGGTGTTTCGCAGTCGCCGATCATATAGAAATAGTCACCGCAGTCTGCATATTTGAGAGCTTCATCCTGAAGAGGAGTCATTCCTGCTGAAAGGAGTACCATATCTGCAGGGACAGATCTCTCTTCACCGTCTATTGTTCTGTAGGATACCGAGTTCTTATTTATTGAAGTAACGGCGGCGTTTACGATCGGATAGAGCGTCTCGCATTTTTCCCACTCTTCCCTGAACATTGCTCTGTAGTGAAGCGGAGCCGAATCCTTTGCGATCATATCCCTCATCTCGAGAATAGTTACGTTATGGCCGCGGCGTGCGAGATAAATGGCGGTTTCGGTACCGATCTCTCCCCCGCCTATCATAACAAGATCCTTCGGAAGAGAGGGTTCTTTATGGAATGCTTCAGTTGCCGGAATCACGTTGTCTCCGTCGGCTCCGGGAATCGGAGGAACGGAAGGCTTTGCTCCTACTGCGGCAATAACCACGTCATAGCCTTCTCTTTTGAGATCTTCAGGGTCGGGAGCACATCCGAGCTTTACTCTGATATTGGATTTTCCCACCTGATGGATCATATATTTCTTGAAATCCTGAAGAGTCCACTTAATATCAACGCCGGTGGTGGCGTTGAGAAGACCTCCGAGTTCTTTTTCTTTTTCGTAAAGAGTGACGTCATGGCCGCGTTCGGCGCTGTAAAGAGCTGCCTGCATTCCTGCCGGTCCGCCGCCTATAACGGCAACCTTTCTCCTTGATCCCGGTTCGGCTATGAGATGCTCCGTAACATGCTGGATGCCGATCCTCGGATTAACGGAACACATACTTACCCAACAGTTTTCATTGCTCTGAATATGGCATTTCTGGCAGCGCAGACAGGGACGGATATCATCCAGGCGCCCTTCTCTGATCATATCCATGTAGTTTTCATTGGAAATGAAGCTTCTTGCCATTGCGATCATATCGGCTTTATTTTCTTTAAGGACATTTTCGCATGTTTCGGGATAGAACATACCGCCGCTGGTTGAAATACATACATTCGGTGCTGATTTTTTTATATACTCTGACATGTAGAGCCAGGGGGTTTCTTCATCAAACTGTGTAGGATGTGCGATATCGATCTGAGGTGCCTTTATCATCATGATGTCAACGAGGCCTTCAGCTGCTTTTGCGAATTTTACGGTATCGTCGAGAGTCGTACCTCCTTCACATTCCTCACTTCCCGTGACGCTGATCTCAACTATGAATCTTTTACCGCATTTCTGCTTGATCTTTTCGCAGACGAGGAGAGGATATCTGAACCTGTTTTCAAGACTTCCTCCGTACTTATCGGTTCTTTTATTTGTAAGGGGAGACAGACATCTGGCAAAAAACGAAAATCTGTAGGCCATGTGGATCCAGACACCGTCAAATCCCATTTCAGTCTTAAATTTCAAACATTCCTCAGCATATTTCTCGGCCGTTTCTTCCATCATCTCGATAGTGGCCTCTTTATCGCTGATACGTTTTTCCGCACCTATGCCCTCGACCCAGAAAGCTTCTACGCCCTTGCTTACATCGTATCCCGGCATCATGTTGTCCATATCAAATCGAACAAGTGCCTTGGAATTATAGCTGTGGATAATATCTGTGACCATAGCCAGGGAATTCTGAATAAGCGGACTGTTTGTATCCCATTTGTCCGCAAAATGTCCTATTGATCTGTCCGCATCTCTTGCAAAAGGCATGGGACCTGCAACAACTACTATTCCGGCACCGCCCTTGGCACGATTGGCAAAGTTTACAAGCTGCGCGTCGTTTGGCCAGTCATCTCCGCCCTGCAGGAAGTGCAGTGTCGACGGCGCTGCCTCTACTCTGTTTTTCAGAAGTATACCGTTTGGCAGCCTGTATGGCTGTGTCAAAAGTGGAAAATTATTTCTGTTGGCCATTTTGTTTTCTCCGATTTCCTGTAAAAACATTGTTTTTTATATTCATATAATATTGTATAAGAGGAATATTCAAAATTAATGCGTTAATTTGACATTTGAATATTTAAAAATTGTCATTTGAGAAGACTGTAAACCTGCAAAAACAGAAGAATACCGAAAATGAGTCGATATTCTTCTGTATGAATATATTGAAAAATTGATATATGTTATTAAAAGATCGCTGTATTCAATATCTTGATATAATAAGCTGCGAGATCTCAAAGGGTTCCAATGATACATGAATATTCAGCCTTCCGTCAGTAACCATGTGATTCTGAAGCAGGCCGCCTCCGGGCATGCAGATCTTATCCAGATACCTGATCTCCGATGCTGACGGTTCTGATATGAAATTCATTTTCTGCCACTCATGATAAATACTTCCGTTCTGTGTGTTCATGGAAAGCTGTACGACCCGGTATCTTCCGTAGGGAAGACCTCTCATATAAATATCCGCATCCAGCTTGTAGGTGTTTTCGAAAAATCGGAAGTCATCGGGACCGCTGAAGGTGTTGTTCATTATTTTGGGGATGGCATCGGGCCTGTGTCTTTTATAGTTGTGCATGACGATACACAGTTTATTATCTTCGTCCTCGGTAACGATGTAGTTTGCTCCCTTTGTTATCATACGTCTGCCGAGGTTGTGCATCATTTCAAAGCTGTAGAACGCAGGCTTTTTGATGCCGTCCCTGGTAACCATTCCTTTGTTTCCGTTAATGATCTCTATTGAATCGAAAGACTCCATCGATGCATCTAAAGCTTTATCATATACAATGGCCCATACTTCATTGATGCAGCCGATGAGGGTTCCGATAATATATGCTGCTCGGTTGCAGCCGTCATTTATATATACTCTGTCAGAGTATGTTTCGTTCCATTCCGAAATTATGATTGGAAGCGTTTCTCTTCCCGCCGCACGCAGTTTTTTCTTAACAAAAGAAATGGTTTTTAAAATAAAATTACTGATCTGTTCAGTGTTTGCCAGGTAGTCAAAGGCACTGATACTGAAGAAGTCCGGAAACATGCTGTATTTGCTCCATAAGCTGAGAATTTCATCCAGTTCGGCTTCTTCGGTGATGTTCCGGAAGTATCCGAATGCACCGGTCTTTATCATGTCACCCCGTTGCTTTATCGCCTCATAGAAGCTTTTATAGAACTCATAGAAATCTCCGGGTCTTGAACCCTTCTTTTTGCAGAGATCAAAGATCCAGTACTTAAGATACGTTATTCCGTACCTCCTTATCGAATGAGATAAGAAGGATTCAATGAAATCAGAATAGTCTTCCCGCGTCATTCCGTCTGTCAGATACTCTTTCTTTGTGTACAGATCGGCAGGATCCTCCTGAAGACAGAAATAGGGGAACAGACCGTTTTCTGAAAGGAAGTCAAGGCACCGGTCTAAAACTGAAAAGTTGTATTTTGTCCCTTTTTTCAGTGTGGTTATATGAAGCGCATCCATATCGATCAGCTTCTCTATCCTTAAATATTTAATTTCCAGACGGGTCGTCAGCTCCAGTATCTGGCCCTGGATCTTTATGTTCAGCAGCTCATGCAGAGAATGAATAGTCATTATCCTTCCCCATGAAGGATCGATCTTTCCTATTTCGCCTCTGGACAGATCCACATCTACCGATATTTTTTCGGATTCTTTGGAAACAAGATCCTTTATGGAATAATATTTTTTCAGAAAATCTCTGCTTTCTTTTAGCCCGGCGCGATTGGCACTGTTTTCCAGAATGTGCTTTGACCGGTGCTGTCCCGGAGTTTCGTTGTATTTTTCCTTGAATGCTCTTATGAATGCAGCGACTGAGGGGAAGCCGTTGTTCATTGCCACCTCGACGAGAGGTCTGTCTGTCACCTCCAGCTCTGCACAGGCGTTTACCAGCCTGTTTTCAACGATATACTTTCCGTAGTTCATTCCGAAAAGCTTTTTGAACAGCTTTGATGTATATGCAACAGACATCTTCATATATTCTGCCAGGCCCTCCAGAGGAACATCCTCAAAGTTCCTGTCGCGAAGATACTTCTCCATAAGAGCTTTCTGACTGTCTTTTCTGTTTCCGCCTGAAAGCTCTTCATCGGCGGCTCCTGCAGCATTATCATCAATAAAGCCCTCTTTCATTACGGATAAAAGCTTAAAGAAATACATATTGTATTTGAGGCTGTTTCCGCCTGTTCCGTCGCTGTACTCATACAGCAGGGCGCGGAGAGTGTCTGTCATTTCCTCACTGTATTTAAGACCGTTGACAGAGATCCTCTGACTGAAAGCTGCATTTTTTGTCTCTAAAAATCCGCATAATACCGTATGTTCAAATATAAAACACGCCATTACACTGTCAGCGACCGTTTCCCGGCAGGAATATGTTTCGTTTGCGTTGATTATTATAAACTCATCCCGTCCGAGGATACGGTCCTCATTTTTATATGAAATACGTACTTCACCGGAAAGTATAAAAAATATCTGTGTTTCATGCTTCTTTTCGTTTATAAATGTGCATCCTCTGTGAATAAGAATGGTCATCGTTTCTATTATGCGCTGTATTCCCTTATCCATATATCCTCCACGTGTATCGGAATCCGAGTCTTAATAATCATTTATTATAAGTTAAAGGACAAATATTGTATATGAAAAGTTGTCATTTTTGCGAGATTATTTGTCTTAATTTGAAAATGCAATCAAAAAGACACTTCAACATACAATCATTGACAACAAACAAAAAGAAATAACTGCTTATAATTATTATAATTTAATCAACAAAAATGAAAAAGGCTCAGCAGTTTGAGCGGAAAAAGGAGAGATAAATGAATCCATTTAATCAAACAGATCCAAAACGGTTCGGACGCTCTGTTTCCATAATCGGTGTCGGGTGCACTCCGTTTAAGGAGACTCTGAATGATCCGGATATGATAGGGCTTACAGAAGGTGAGCTTTTCGGTCATGCGGCTATTATGGCAATGAAAGATGCCGGTCTTACGGCAAAAGATGTTGAATTTTATTTTCACGGTTCTGCTTCACCGCTCGGTTCAAGCAATTACCTTTCGCCGAATGCACAGGTGGCAGAATGGTTCGGAATGAGGGGCCGTCCTTCCATGCACCATTCTGAGGCATGCTGTACGGGATATTCTGCTATTGATGTTGCGGCTATGGCTATTGCTTCAGGCAAATATGACTGTGTTATCACAGGATGTGTTGAGTTTGGTGATGCAGTTGCCATTCAGGGGAAACCGGCATATGTCCGGGAGCATTTCTCGTTCGAGGCCTTTCAGCGTTCAACAGAATGGCTTCTTGACAACGCATATACGCGTCATCTGATGTCAAATACAGGTCATGATGACTGTGCCGGCTGGTATGCCGAACATGCAGGCCTGTCAGTCGAACAGATGGATAAGGTGCTTTGTCAGCTGGCAATCACTGCAAGACGCAATTCCGCCAGATCACCTCTTGCCATAGATAATATTACCTATGATGAAGTTGCAAAAGAAGCGGGCTTCGGAGATGTCATGGAATACATGCAGTCGGAAAACAACCCCAAGATCGGACAGTATCAGCGGATTTCCGGCCTTGAGCATAAATGTGACGGTGCGGCAGCGGCTGTTCTGTGCGCTACGGACCTTGTTGAAAAATATACTGAAAATACACCGATAGAAATTCTGGGCATCGGAAATGCGGCTCTTGAGTATTCTAATCCGAGGCTTGAGATCACATGTACCTATGAGGCTGCACGTCAGGTGACCAATATCACGGGACTTAAGCCCGAGGAGATAGACCTCCTTTATGCAAATGATTTTGTTATTTCCTCACAGCTTCTTGCGGCAGAGGCAAGCGGATATATTCCCGATAAACAGGCCTGGAAGTATGTTCTCGACGGAAGGACTGCGTATAACGGAGACAAACCGATCAATCCCAACGGCGGACGCTGCGGCTTCGGTCATGCACACGCCGCAT
>JABUSX010000478.1 GCA_021442545.1 Eubacterium sp.
AAAAACAGAATGATTAAACAAAGATGGAAAGGATGCTTAATTCACATTGACAGCATATCAGATTGCGTGATAGCATGCAAGTAAAGATTTATACGTATAAATGAAAAACATACTATAAAATCCAATATTTTTTTGGTAAGTATTTATACGTATAAATGAAGGACGGGTTTCCCCGGACAGGCAGAATCAGATGAAGATCACTGGCAGCGGAAGGAATGATTTCGTGCAGAATCGCTGTGCTGATCCGGACTGTGCCGTGAAGAGAAGCTTCGTCTTATATGTGTATATGTGATGAAAATGGAAATGAATCTGTTGTATAGAAATTTTGCTTTAAAATAAAGTAAATTATTTGTCTAAAATGTAAAAAATGACAAAAGGAAGTTTCTTTTGCAATCAGTTATGATATAATGTTTCAAAACTTGTCAAAAGTATTTTCAAAGTATTGCAGAACGAAACAGACACAGAATCATTTTCAGCATCATATAATCCGGAGTTTTTGATCATTTAAACGTAAAAGTCAGCAGACAAAAGAAAGAGAGGGTATGTATGAGTGCGATTCGAGATGTGTTTATGCAGGGAGACGGGATCCTTCAGCTGACACCGACCTGGGTGCCGAGACCATTTAACAGACCGGGGAGAAGACTTCGCCTTCATCCGGACGATTACTTTGCAATGGGTATGGACAGGGGTGCGATCGTTGAACGCTGGTTCAGCTCCATTACACATGTCGAAACAGAAGGAGCGGGCCCCTATGAAGGCATGAGCTTTGTCAATGTGGACGATGATCCGGAACATGCCATCCTTTTTAAAGATTTTATCGACGAACTTGGAGCGGAGCTGATCGGTCAGGAGCTGATGGATGCGTACGGCACATGGCCTATGTATTCCAAGTTTTATGATTATCAGAAACCTCTCTTTCATCATATCCATCATGCGGAAGAAGCCTGCGAAAAGGTGGGTGTTCTTCCGAAGCATGAACATTATTTCTTCCCGAAACAGTACAATAACCATCTCGGAGATATGCCGGTCAGTTACTTCGGCTTTGATCCTTCCGTTTCCAAAGAGGAAGTGATCGAACGGCTGAAAGATTATACGACGAGAGATACGCGCATCACAGAGCTTTCGCGGGCATTCCGGATTGAGCTGGATACCGGCTGGTATACGCCGGCGGGGGTCGTTCATGCACCGGGTTCCCTCTGCACCTACGAGCCTCAGTGGAACAGTGATGTCATGGCGATCTGGGAAAATGTCGTCAACGGAGAAGTATTCCACTACGATGATCTCAGCGGATATCTGCCGGAAGAGGATAAGAACAATATCGAGAAGATCTTCGAAGTTGCGGACTGGGAGCTGAACACGCTTCCGGATTACCGGAAACGTTTCTTCCGCAGACCGCAGAAGGAATCCGGCGATGAGAATTATCAGCAGGACTGGATCGTATACGGAAACGATTATGTAGGCGGCAAGGAGCTGACCGTCAATCCGGGAAAGACCGTGACGATAAAAGATCCCTGTGCCTACGGCGCACTGGTCATCCAGGGTCACGGAACCTTCGGAAACTTCGTCTGCGAATCTCCGACGCTGATCCGCTACGGCGATCTGACGGCCGACGAATTCTTTGTCAGCAAGGCAAAGGCCGCAGCCGGTGTGAAGATCACCAATACTTCGAAGTACGAACCGCTGGTCATACTGAAGCATTTCGGACCGGACGGACAGATACTTAAGGCAGACTGATCATGAAAACAGCAGCTTCCGGGTGAAGCTGAAAAAAGAAAGGAAGGAAGGGGGCAGGTTTATGGCAGAGGAAATTCTGAAGCTGTCAAATGTTTCCAAGACATTTCCGGGGGTAAAGGCTCTTCAGAATGTCAGCTTCTCTTTGCATGCAGGTGAGATCCACTGTATATGCGGAGAGAACGGTGCCGGGAAATCCACCTTTATCAAGGTTATTTCCGGTGCGCATCAGCCGGATGTCGGAGGAAAAGTGGAACTGATGGGTGAGGAGGTTAAGCTGGATCCGTTTCTGGCCAAGCAGAAGGGTGTCCAGACGATCTATCAGGAGCACAGCGCATTTCCGACACTGAGCATCACCGAAAATATCTTTGAAGGAATGGAGATCACGAAGCGCGGGATCATGCAGAAGCAGATCATGCGTGAAAAGGCGAAGGCAGCGCTGGAATTCCTGAACAGCGATCTGGATCCGGACCGCCTTGTCGGGACCCTTTCTTCCGGTGAGCAGAAGACGGTCGAGATCGCAAAGGCACTTGTTTTTGAAAGCAAGCTGATCATCCTGGATGAACCGACGGCTTCCTTCTCTTCGAAAGAGATCGACAATCTTCTTGATATCGTGAAGACGGTTGCGGCACGCGGCGTCGGCATCATTTATATCTCCCACCATCTGGATGAGGTGTTCCGTATCGCCGATACGATTACGATCCTTCGTGACGGTCAGTACATCCGGTCCGTGCCGGCTTCGGAGATCACAGAGCCGCAGCTGATCAGGGAAATGGTCGGCCGTGATGCGTCTGCCTTCTATACGAGAGAATATTATCCGCCGGGAGAGGTCGTCATGACCGTGAGAAACGTGACGGGCAACGGTGTAAGGAATGTTTCGTTTGATCTTCACAGAGGTGAGGTTCTCGGCTTTGCCGGCATGGTCGGTTCCGGCCGAAGCGAACTGATGACGCTTCTGGCAGGCGGAGCAGAGATGCTGACCGGTGAGGTCACCCTCTTCGGAGAAAAAGTCAATTTCCGGAGCCCCAAGGATGCCATTCAGAAGAAGATGTGCTATATCACGGAAGACCGCCAGCACACGGGCCTGTTCCTCTCGCATACGATCGCCCGCAATACGATCCTTGCCAACATGGTCAATACGAAGGGCAGCATCATTACTCCCAAAGAGGAAATGAAGGTCGGCAACGAGTTCGTAAAGAAGCTGGGAACGAAGGCCAACGACGCATCTGTTCTGGCAGGCAATCTTTCCGGCGGCAACCAGCAGAAGGTGGTTCTGGCCAAGTGGTTCAATACGGACGGCGAGATCTATATTTTCGATGAACCGACAAGAGGTATCGACGTCGGTGCCAAGCAGGAGATCTACCAGATCATGATGGATCTTCTGAAAGCAGGCAAGGCGATCATCATGGTCTCATCCGACACGCCGGAGGTTATCTCCATGAGTGACCGTATTGTGGTCATGAAAGAGGGCTCCATGGCAGGAATTCTGGAGCGGGATGAAATATCTGAAGAAAACGTTCTCGAGAAATCGATAGGAGGAAGCACAAAATGAGCGAAAAAGCCAACGCTGCTGCTGTGGCAAAGAAGAAAGAATCGATCTTTAAAAGAAGCGATATTGCTACAGTCGGTATTAT
This sequence comes from Eubacterium sp., assembly GCA_021442545.1. GTDB lineage: Bacteria > Bacillota > Clostridia > Lachnospirales > Lachnospiraceae > Bilifractor. Next base: position 3,366 of record JABUSX010000478.1, read on the forward strand.
CCTGATCGCCTTCGTAGCAATTATGTTCGTCATCGAACTGATACAGGGTGAGTTCCATTTCTTTACGGTCAGCAACTGGCTGAACATTCTGATGCAGAACTCCGTTGTCGGCATCATGGCCATGGGTATGACGATCATCATGATCTCGGGCGGCATCGACCTTTCGGTCGGCTACCTGGCTTCCCTTGGCGGCATCTTTGTAGCGAAGTGTATCGAAGACTGGGGCGTTCCGATCTGGCCGGCCATCATCCTGGGTGTTCTGATCTGTATCGGTCTGGAGGCCGGACTCGGTATAATTATTTCAGAGCTGGAAGTAGAACCTTTCATCATTACGCTGGGCGGCAGCATTGCCTTCCGCGGAATCGCACTTCTGATCTGTAAATCCCGCGAAGTTACGATGAAAGGAGAACTGAACTTCTTCAAGGCAAACCTGTTCAGTTTCAAGACGGCAGACGGGATAATGATATCGCTGCCATTCTACATACTTGTGATGGTAGCTATTGCAATCATCGTATGGTTTATCCTGAAATATACCAAATACGGACGCCGCGTCTATGCAGTCGGTGCCAATCCGAGCGCAGCATATCTGGCAGGTATCAATGTAAAAGGCCTGAAATTCTCCACCTACGTGATCAACGGTCTTCTGGTCGGTATCGCATCGATCATCCTGCTGGCCCGTGTCGGAACCGGTATCATCACGAACGGCCAGGGTCTTGAGATCGACGTTATCGCCTGTGTCGTCATCGGCGGCGTGGCCATGTCGGGCGGCAAAGGAAACGGCATGGGTACCTTCCTCGGCATCCTTCTTCTCGGCGCGATCACCAATGCCATGAACGTCCTGAAGCTGCAGTCCGAATGGCAGTACGTCGTAAAAGGCTTTATTATCATCGCAGCTGTTGCAATCGGCGCGCTTTCTGCTAAAATTATGATGAAGAACGACCTGAGGCGGCAGAGGCAGGCAGCGCTCGAGGAACAGAAGAGTGCGTAATGATATCACCAGGACATACCTGTTGATATAGATCCCTTAGTTGCAAGGAAATGGACCGGTAGAAGAATCCGGGAAAGTTGTTCAAACAGGAGGACAATGTATGAAAAAGAAGGTTTTAGCAGGTGTATTGTGTGCCGCGATGGTTACAACGATGCTGGGCGTAACAGTTCATGCAGAAGAAGAAGCAGCAGCTGCTGCTGCAGTAGCCACTGATATTTCTGATCTGACGATCGGTTACTACATGGACGCAGCCGATGACTACTACAAATGTGGTTATGAAGTATTCTGTGCCTGTGCAGCTTTGAATGAAGATACAGCAGACTGGGAGATCGTTGACAAAGTCGGTCAGGGAACCTCTCAGGAACAGCTGCAGGCTGTTGAAGACTTCATCACAGCCGGCGTTGATGCGATCGTTGTTGTTCAGAACTCTCCGGAAATCACGGCAGAATGCATTACCAAGGCAAATGAAGCCGGTATTCCGTACTTTGCCATGACACATGCACCGACAGTTCCCGAAGGCGGAGAACTCGCTGGTTTCGTTGGTTATGATTTCGTGACCTGCGGCGTTTATGCCGGTGAAGATGCTCTTGATTACGGTGTTACCAAACTGGTCAACATCGAAGGCAAGCTTGGCCAGGGCACAGCTGCTGCTCAGTCCCTCGGTTTCCTGCAGGCTTATGAAGATGCCGGCAAGGATATCGGCGGAACAGCTGATGAAGTTGCTATGAACAAAACAGCCGGCGGCAAAGATCTGCAGATCGTTCAGTGGGCTTCCGGTGAATGGTGGGCAGAGCCGGCCAAGAAGGCTATGGCAGATGCGATCACCGCACTTGGTCCGGACGGATTCGACGGCGCCTATGTCCAGAACGATGAGATGATGGATGGTGCTATCCAGGCTATGGAAGAAGCCGGCCTTGATCCTGGCGATTACTGGCTTGGTTCCTCCAACGGCAAGGAGAAATCCTGGGTTTGGGTTGAAGAAGGAAAAGAGACCATGGACGTTAACCAGACTCCGTCTCTCGAAGGCGACATCGCTTATCAGGAAGTCGTAAAATACTTCACAGAAGGCGAATCCTATTATGTAAGCCCGTACGTCACTCCTTTCAACCAGGAGACGATCGAAGACCTGACCCTGATTCCGTATGACTGCACAGCCTACATGGCAATTCGCGATTCGATCATCACGGATATCGACGATCCGGCATTCGAAGATGCAACCGAGCTGATTACCTGGAACTAATTATTATTAATATTAAAAACCTATTTTCCGCAGGGGCCCGAAAGGAGCCTCTGCGGGTCTGACAAAAGAAAAAACCGAATTTCACTTGCGAAAGGGATGGTGTACGGGGCTCAGAGCGCAGAACATTCTGAGCCCTTTACATAAAATGACAGGCAGCAGATTTGTACAGATTCCGGCAGATAGGTGAGCATAAGAATCAGGCCTGCAGCTGCTGGGTGGTCTGAAGTGTCCGGTGTTTCCGGCTGTTGAACTATTTGACACATAAGAAATCAACATGGCAGGAGGATATAATCGTGAAATATGGAATCAGTTCACTTGCATGGCAGTCTCCGTTCAGTGATCCGCAGGGACAGTTTGCAAAAGCGAAAAAATACGGCTGTGATCTTTATGAAATTGCAGCAGAAGATTTTGCACTCATCGATCCGGAAGCCGTGGTCGCGGCAAGCGAAGCCACCGGCGTCGAAACCCCTTCGATCTGCGGTGCGTTCGGCGATACGAGGGATGTTTCTTCCGTTAACCCGGATTATCGTCTCGGCGGTCTGCAGTATATCAAGGATATGACGGATCTTGCAGTGAAGATCGGTGCGAAGGTCGTTGTCGGTCCGATGTATTCTGCCTGCGGAAAAGCCCGTGCATTAACGCCCGACGAGAAAAAACAGCAGTGGGCGTGGGCTGTCGAATATCTGAAAGAAGCAGCGGCATATGCCGGTGAGAGAGGAATCCGTCTCGGAATCGAACCGCTGAACCGTTTTGAGACCGATTTCATCAATATTGTAGATCAGGCACTGGAACTCATTGACCTGATCGCAGCAGATAACGTGGGACTGCTTCTGGATACCTTCCACATGAATATTGAGGAAGCGAGTATTCCGGATGCGATCCGCAAGGCAGGAAAGAAGATCTATGACTTCCATGCATGCGCCAACAACAGAGGTACACCGGGCGAGGATAACATCAACTGGACGGCGATCGCAGAAGCCATGAAGGAAGTCGGCTACGACGACTACTGCATCATCGAATCCTTTACACCGGACTGCAAGGAGATCGCCAAGTCGGCGTCCGTCTGGAGACCCTTCTCCGAGTCTCCGGAAGCCATTCCGGAAAAAGGCATTCCGTTCCTTCGTAAGTATTTTGGCTGAAAACAGAAAAGGAGATTCCAGATATGAAAAAAGTATCGATTGGCAGCTGGGCTTTTACCGGCGAGAATTTTGCGGATCATCCGATCGATCTGCAGGAAGTCATTGAAAAGCTTCACGAGATGAAGTTTGACGGAATCAGCATGGGCGGATTCATGCCGCATGCGAATCCGGATCTTTACGAGACACCGGAAAAGAGAGCGGCGCTTCTGCAGCTGCTTAAGGATAATGAACTCGAAGTAGCGGATTATGCGGCAGATCTCTGGAGTGTGGATTCTCTGCAGCAGTCCGAAGAATGGATCGCTCTGTTCGAAAAAGCATGCATCTTCTGTGACCAGATGGGCTGGCCTGTAATTCGTGTCGATACCGGAACGCCGCCTGTGGTTCCGGAGGGAATGACCTATGCGGAGTGCCGTGCAAAGATCGTTGACAACTTCAAAAAAATTGCACAGTTTGCACAGAAGTATAACAAAGAGGTCGTCTGGGAATTCGAGCCCGGCTTCATGATCAATGAACCGAAATATATCCTTGAGACCTATGAAGCCGTAAACGAGCCGAACTTCTCTGTTCTCGTGGATACCTGCCATGCCTATATGTCTGCCGTTATGGGAGCGAGACATATCGAGGAAAACCGTCTGGAAGGCGGCGTGGTCGAACTGATCAATATGCTGTCCGGAAAGATCGGTTTCGTACATGTGATCGATTCCGACGGCACACTGAACGTGACGGCTACGAGCACACACGCACCCTTCGGTCTCGGAAAGATCGATTTTGACGAGGTGATTCCTGCCCTGATCGATGCCGGCGGATTCAAAGGCGAATGGTGGGCGATCGACCTCTGCGAGTGGCCGGATGCATGGAATGCAATCCGGGAATGCAAGGATTTTGTAGACGCTTTTAATCAGAAATACTGCGGCTGAGTACGCCGGGAGGTGCGAAAAATGGAAGGAATGATGAAGGTTTCCCGTTTTTATGAACCCATGAAAATGGTTTACGAAGACAGCCCGATCCCGCAGATCGCCGATAATGAGGTTCTGATCCGCGTGAAAGCGGTCGGAATCTGCGGCTCCGACCTGTCTTACTATTACGGCCTCAGCCCGCTGGACACTCCGTCGGGAGAAGGCCCGCTGATTCTCGGACACGAAGGTGCCGGTATCATCGAAGAAGTCGGAAAGATTCCGGCTCAGATGGGTCTGTATAAACCCGGTGACCATGTCACATTTAACCCGGTTCAGCAGTGCAATGCCTGCCCGGCCTGCATGCGCGGCGAGTTCAATACCTGCAGCCATGTGGAAGTAGTCGGGACCGGTGTGGACGGCGCAATGGCGCAGTTCGTAAAAGTCAAATACACACATGTTTATAAGATGGACGACAGTGTTCCGTTCGAGTCTGCAGCCATTACCGAGCCGCTTGCCTGTGCCGTTCATGCAGTGAACCGTCTGGACATCCTGCCCGGACAGACAGTCGTTGTCTACGGAACCGGCGGCATCGGACTGATGATGGTGCAGCTGGCGAAGGCTTTCGGAGCCGGCAAGGTGATCTGTGTTGCCAGAAAGGACTTCGGTCTTTCCAAGGCTCTGGACTGCGGCGCTGACTTCGTGATCAACAATGCCGATACCGCTTCTGAATATTATGCGGCAAGTACGGCAGAGCGGATCATGGAACTGAACGGCGGTGAAAAAGCGCAGCGTGCGATCCTTGCAACCGGCAACATGACGGCTCTGCAGGATGCACTTGATGTCACAGGCGCCTGCGCAACGATCGTCTTTTTCGGTCTTCCGTCTCCGGAAGATGTACTTCAGGTTCCGGTACTGGATACCCTGAAGGCCGAAAAGACGCTGAAGTTCTCCTGGCTGGCTCCGCTCGTCTGGGATCAGGTTCTCAGCCTGATGGCCAGCGGACAGGTCGATCTTTCCAAGATCATTAC
>JABUSX010000361.1 GCA_021442545.1 Eubacterium sp.
CCGGACTAAGGGCAGGATGCGGACAGCAGCAAAGTTATTGCAAAGAGAACGGAACGCACGGATGATTCCGATTCAGGCAAAGCCGGTGTGAGTGTCCAAACAGCAGATCGGAGAACAGGGGCGGAATCTTCCGCCCCTGATTTCGCTGAAATGTCTGCAGAGGAAAAACGGAATGGAAATACAGTATTGCGTTGAACAGGATATATGATGACACAGTATGATCTTACGGGAATGAGCTGTGCGGCTTGTGCGGCAAGAATCGAAAAAGCGGTGTCGAAGGTGGAGGGGGTGACATCCTGCTCCGTCAGTCTGTTGACGAATGCCATGGGGGTGGAAGGAACTGCCGATGAAGCGGCTGTCATTTCTGCTGTTGAGAAGGCAGGATACGGTGCTTCGAAACGGGAAAGCAGGAGAACATCTTCTGAAGGAAGAACAGCGGAGGCGTCGGAAATCAAAGTGCCGGAGGATACGGAAACTCCGGCTATAAAAAGACGGCTGATCGCGTCGATTGTGTTTCTGTCGATGCTCCTGTATGTTTCTATGGGACACGGGATGCTGAAATGGCCTCTTCCTTCTCTGTTTCAGGATAATCCGGCCGCAATCGGCATTGTGGAGCTGCTGCTGGCCGGAGCAGTTATGATCATAAACCGGAAGTTTTTCATCAGCGGCTTTCGAAGTGTTCTAAACGGAGCGCCGAATATGGATACACTGGTTGCTCTCGGCTCGGGGGTTTCCTTTGCGTACAGTACGGGAGCCCTGCTTCTTATGACGCGCGCATTGACAGACGGTGATCCTGAAAAAGCTGCGATGCTGACAGATCATTTCTATTTTGAATCAGCTGCTATGATCCTGACTTTGATTACGGTCGGAAAGCTTCTGGAATCCCGGTCGAAGGGAAAAACGACAGATGCACTTCGGAGTCTGATGAGGCTTGCGCCGCAGACGGCAGTGGTACTGCGGGATAACAGGGAAACGGAAGTCCCGATCGCAGAAGTACGGGTCGGGGACCTTTTTGTGGTACGGCCGGGTGAAAAAATTCCGACAGACGGCATTGTAGAAAAGGGTAACAGCACCGTTGATGAGTCGGCTCTGACAGGAGAAAGCATACCGGTCGATAAGAAGGAGGGAGACAGCATTTCGGCAGCCACGATCAATGTTTCCGGCTTTCTCACATGCCGTGCTTCCAGAGTCGGAGAAGATACCACCCTGGCGCAGATTATCCGTATGGTCGGAGATGCCGCGGCAACGAAGGCACCGATCGCAAGGATTGCCGACAAGACCGCAGGTGTCTTTGTTCCTGTGGTGCTCCTTATTGCAGCTGCAGCCTTTATAATATGGCTGCTGGCCGGTCAGGATACAGGATTTGCACTTTCACGGGCCGTATCCGTGCTTGTAATCAGCTGTCCCTGCGCACTCGGTTTGGCGACACCGGTTGCCATAATGGTCGGAAACGGGGTCGGTGCGAAAAACGGGATCCTGTTTAAGACGGCGGAATCCCTGGAAGAAACCGGGTATGCAAAGACGATCGTCCTGGATAAAACGGGTACGATCACGACCGGGATCCCGGTCGTAACGGATGTCTGTCCTGCGGATGGCGTACCGGAACCCGAACTGGTTCGTCTTGCGGCCGCTATGGAAAGAAAGAGCGAACATCCGCTTGCAAAAGCCATACTGCATTATGCGGAAGAACAGAATATTCAGCCGGAAGAACCGGAAGAGTTTGCAGTACTTCCCGGAAACGGAGTGAAAGCTTCGCTTTCAGGCTGCCGTCTCGCCGGAGGCAGTGCGAAATTTATTTTTCCGTATCTGAAAGAGCAGGAGGAAAACTGCCGGCAGGATATATGCAGAGAAACTGCAGCAGAAAAAGATCCGGAAGCCGGAAGATGCAGCACAGATTCGAAAAGAGAGAATGACCGGCTGCATTCATATGAAATTTTGAAAAAAAAGGCAGCGGAAGCGGCATCCTCCGGAAAGACACCGTTGTTTTTTGCGAAGAATGAAAAACTTCTCGGCTTCATTGCCGTTGCGGATGCGGTCCGTGAGGACAGCGCGGCGGCTATCCGTTCTCTGAGAGACATGGGAATGCGGACAATTATGCTGACCGGAGACAACAGCCGCACGGCAGCCGCGATCGGAAAAGAATGCGGAGTGGATGATATCATCCCGGAAGTTCTTCCTGACGGAAAAGAAGTGGCGGTAAGAAAACAAAAAAAGAATGGAAAAGTCATTATGGTGGGGGACGGAATCAATGACGCACCCGCTTTAACGACTGCAGACACGGGAATAGCCATAGGAGCAGGGTCCGATGTGGCGATCGATGCGGCCGATGTTGTGCTGATCCGCAATAACCTTTCCGACGCAGCGGCTGCGGTACGTCTCTCCTGTGCATCCGTACGTATAATCAGGCAGAATCTGTTCTGGGCATTTTTCTACAATGTGATCTGCATTCCGCTGGCGGCAGGACTCTGGTATCCGCTTTTCGGATGGACTCTGAATCCGATGATCGGGGCGGCGGCTATGAGCCTTTCCAGCTTCTGTGTTGTAATGAATGCATTGCGTCTGAATTTGTTTGATCCATATAATACAAAACATGACGAACGCATACGAAGAAAAAAACGCTCACAAAAATGCAGTGTAAAGGCAGTAAATCCGGAAGAGGAACCTGAATATGAAAAGTGTTCCGAAATAAAAACAGAAGAAAGAGATCAGGAAAAAAAGACAGAAAAAAGAAATCCGGAAACAGAAACAGAAGAGACAGAAACGGAAAAGGAAATCCGGACAGACAGGAGATCCGGAATATCAGAAGAAAGCGAGGAAGCAAAAATGAAAAAAACATTACAGATCAAAGGGATGATGTGCGTGCATTGTGAAGCAAGAGTAAAAAAGACTCTCGAAGAGCTGGCACAGGTCGTTTCTGCAGAAGTCAGTCATGAAACAGGAACGGCGGTCGTAACGCTGGACAGCAGCATAGACGATCAGATACTGGTCAGGGCCGTTGAAGACCAGGGCTATGAGGTGACCGGAATCGGCTGAATGATTGCAAGCGTCTGAATGATTCGTTATACTGATTTTCAAAATGACCGGGGAGGAAACAGAATCGTTATGTTTTGTTATCAATGTCAGGAAACAATGGGCGGAAAAGGCTGCACACGTACCGGAATCTGCGGAAAAAACCAGGAGCTGGCAGATCTTCAGGATCGCCTGATTCTGGATACAAAGATCCTGTGTGCGGCAGCGACACAGCTGCGCCGTGAAAAGACGGATATTCCGGAAAATGTGAATGCACTGGTTCGCAGAAATCTCTGTGCGGCCATGACAAATGCAAATTTTGATTCCGAAGCCATCGGCTCCATGATCCGGGAAACACAGGAAATGTGCGGTGAGTGGGCAGCCCGCGTGGCGAAAAAAGAGGTTCTTCCGGAAAAGGATGCCTTCCTTGGGGTATTATCCACGGAAGATGAGGATATGCGGAGCTTCCGGGAACTGATCACCTATATCGTGAAGGGAATTGCATCGGCTGCCGCCTCTGCGGCAAATCTGGGGAAGACGGACACAGACATCGATATTTTCATGCAGAGAGCGCTCTCCCAGACGATCGATGATAAGATGACCGGCGGGAATTATTTTGCAATCGTCATGGAGTCCGGCCGGTACAGTGTGCGTGTTATGGATCTGCTTGCCCGCGCAAAGCGGGAAGCTTTCGGCGTTCCGAAGCAGACAGAAGTATCCTGTACCGGAGAGGGACGGCCCGGGATTCTTGTAACGGGTTCGGATTTCCGCGACCTGCAGCTGCTTCTGGAGCAGACAAAAGATAAAGAAATCGATATCTATACACACGGAGAAATGCTGAGTGCCCATGCATATCCGCAGCTCCGCGCTTATACACATCTGAAGGGACAGTACGGCGGCTCCTGGCAGACGCAGAAGGAGGATTTTGAGCAGTTCCGCGGACCGGTTCTTGCGACCTCCGAAGGTGTCTTTCTGCCGAAAAATTCGTATAAGGACCGTCTGTTTACGACAAACTATGCCGGTATTCCGGGATGTACGCATATCGGGGAAAAAGACGGGCAGAAGGACTTTTCGGCATTGATCGAACTGGCCCGGAAGGCCGAAGCACCGAAACCGGCGGATGTACCGACCCGCATGACGGGATTCGGACATGAAGAGCTGTTTTCGCAGGCAGAAGCCGTTTCTGCCATGATCCGGGAAGGAAAGATCTCCAGGCTGGCCATAGTCGCCGGAGACGACGGACGGGCAAAGATCCGGACGTATTATACAGATCTCATCAAAGTGATGCCGGATGATGCGAAAGTCCTGACAGCAGGCAGCGTGCAGTATCGTTTTCCTGCGCAGGAAGCTGCCGGATCTCCGGAAGCGGATATCGATTCAAAGGAAGCAGCCGGTGATTCCGGATCAGAAGCAGCAGTCCGGGAAGCGGCTTCGGATGCGGCGGCGCAGGATGGGACAGATCCCAAATGCCCGGGGGGAGATCTGCCTTATGTGATCAGCGCGGGCGGAGCAGAGGATCTGTATTCCCTGATCCAGTTCCTGCTTCAGCTTCGGGAAACAGCCGATGTGGACAGCCTTAATCAGCTGCCGCTGTATTTCTCTTATTCCTGGTACGGTGAGAAATCGACGGCCCTGCTGATGTCGCTTCTGTACCTGGATATCCGTCATATTCATCTGGGACCGACCTGGCCGGCTTTCATTTCCGGCAATGTACGCATAGTCCTGCAGGACTATTTTAAACTGCAGGGGATCACAACGGTTCAGGCTGATCTGGAACAGGCATTCGGCGCTTCGGAAGACCTTGTGCGTGCAGATATGATCATCGGCGATGTCGTCGAACAGTATCCGTCCCTGGTTCCTGTAATGGCCGGTTTCGGACTTCACTGCATCGGCTGCGGCGTTTCCAAAATGGAAACGATGGAGGAGGCCTGCAGGACACATGGATTAAATGTGTATGATCTTCTCGAAAAGCTGAATGAAGAGCTGAAGATCCGTTCATGAGCTGCGTTGGTTTCGGTTATGCATGGAGATCAAAACGGAATAAGGAGCCGAAGATCCTTTCATGAGAGTTAAGCTTCCGGGGAAAAAAGAAAAACCGCTTCCTGTTTCGGATCCGGTTCAGCATGCAGAAAAGCTGCATGGCTGTTCGTTCCATGTGCTGCAGACCGTATCATCCTGGGAGAAGGACATACGAAAACTCCCGGAAAGAGGAAGCGAAACGGCACGATGGTATTCGACCGGGGATTTTAACCGGCTCGGAAAGGGTTATGCGCGTCACTGCGGACCGACAGCCATCACAAATCTGATTCTGCTGCTGAACAGCCGGTACGGATTTCTGACCGGCGGTCAGGATGCAGATACGGTTTTTTATGCCGCAGCGGCTCTCGGAAAAAGAAAAATGATCTATTGGAATACGGATCGTATTCCGTTTTTCGGAGGGACAAATAATTTTCTGACCGGCATGTATATCCGTGACAGCCTGCGGTATTTCAACGTCCCCTGCACGTGGAATCCGTCAGGAGCCGGGGACGACCGGGAAGAAAAGGACCATGCAGATGTGCCGGCTCCGAAACGTCTGGTCGTACAGGCGGCTCTTCCTTCTAAAGCTGCGCTTCTGCAGGCACTCAGAGAAGGAAAACTGATCTTTCTCGAACTGATGTACCATCCGCTGTACGGATGCCACGACGTCCTGTGTTACGGGTATACGACACTGCGCTGTGCGGAGGACGGCAGACGGGAGACGTATCTGATCCTGGCAGATGGCTGGAGCCGTGAGCCGCGGTATCTGCGGGTCGGGGATCCGGGAATGTTCTGCTGCTTTATGATCCGGTGATGCAGGCGTTAAAAAGAAAAATGTCTGCAGGGATAAACCGGGAAATAAAGCGCCGGAATGTTCGGACAGATATACAGATTAAAGGATTGAAACTATGACAGCAGATAAAAACGCTCCGGTAGGAGTATTTGATTCGGGACTCGGCGGTCTGACCGTCGTGCGGGAGATCATGCGGAATCTTCCGGATGAAAGTCTTGTGTACTTCGGAGATACGGCCCGGGTGCCGTACGGAAACAAGTCGAAGGATACGATCATCCGGTATTCCGGACAGATCATTCGTTTTCTGCAGGAACAGAATGTGAAGGCGATCGTGGTTGCCTGCAATACGGCCAGTGCACTGGCTCTGGATACCGTGGAAAAAGAAATCGATCTGCCGATCCTCGGCGTAGTGCGTCCGGGGGCAGGAATGGCCATCCGTACGACCCGCAATAAACGGATCGGAGTCATCGCAACGGAAGGGACGATCCGCAGCGGACTCTATCATGAACTGATCTGTGCGGAAGATCCGGAAATCAGCGTTTTTGAAAAAGCCTGTCCGCTGTTTGTTCCGCTCGTTGAAGAGGGATGGAATAAGGATCCGGTTACGGAAGAGGTTGCGCGCCGTTATCTGAAAGAACTGCTGGAAAATGATATCGACACCCTGATCATGGGGTGCACGCATTATCCGCTTCTGCGCACTCTTCTGAAGCGGGTTGTCGGAGAAAAGGTGACACTGGTCAATCCGGCTTATGAAACGGCTCAGGCGCTGAAACAGCTGCTGGAAAAACGGAATCTGTTCCATGAACCGGTTTCGGTGGGGGAAGAGGCAGGCCGCTACCGTTATTTTGCCAGCGATTCCATTGAACATTTCAAGGATTTTGCGAACCGGATCCTGCCGTATGATATCGTGCAGGCCGAGCAGGTCGCAATCGAAAAGTATTAGAAGGATCCTGAAATGACCGAATACATCTGAGGTATTGTTATTTCAAAACAGAATCTGTCTGAAAATGTTTTTTCGGAAAACGATCATTTCAGGATATTGTTTCTTTCAGAAATCCGATCATTTTATTCATATTGTCAATACTGTACCGGCCATACGCCTGTTCATAGTTATGGCCGAGCCGTTTTTCTTTGCGTGGATAGATGTTCAGCTCATGCTTCACGCCTAAACGTTCGAGCAGGGCGGCCATGTTCTCTGCCTGATCCGTAAAAGAGCCCCAGTTTCCGTCAGAGATAAAAACAGGCGGGTAGTCGGCTGTTACATGCCGGAGCAGGCTGGCCTGCATCATTTTTTCGTTTTCCGCTCCCTTTTTGCAGCCGAAATATGCACAGCCGCATCTTGTGAAAATGTAGTTATGTATAAAATATCCGGTCTTGTAGAAACGCTCGGTGTCAAGCAGTCCGGAATTGAACAGCACAGCCTTTATCTGTCCGTCTGTCAGTATTCTCTGCATATGCACTTCCGAAGCATAGGCTGCATCAGTCTGAATACAGACATACTGCCCCGCAAGCTGGGCTCCGGCACTGTTTCCTGCGAAAACGATCCGGGACATGTCCAGATGGTAGACTGCTGCGTTATCCAGAAGGAAACGTACAGCGGAGTCGATCTGAAGAACAGGAGTGAAATAGGGATAGTCAGGTGCCAGTGCATAGTTCATGCAGACAACATTATAACCCGCTTCGACCAGACTGCGGGCGAACCAGTCTCTTTCGGGTATCGCTCCCGATAAATCCGGAGCGCATTCATGTTTATCACCCCAGGTATAGCCGCCGCCATGTATAAAGATTACTGTCGGGACAGGATTTCCGGAAGCATCTTTTCGAATGTAGAGATCCATAAAATTGTTCGGAAACTCTGAGGGATATTGAACATCGCGATGAAATGTGTACAGCGATCCGATCTCCCGGGTAAGGGGGCCGAACTGCGGAGAGGTATCGTTTTTTGCGTGAAACAGACGCTTCTGAAAGATACGTATAAACAGATGACTCATGAATTCACCTCATAAATGAACAGTTACACCGGATCATTTCACAATTGACCTCCGGTTCGTATTAAAAACAAAAACGGTGCAGTCCCCTTTCGGAGATCACACCGCATACCTGCATATAAATTTAATGTGATAGGCCTTAAGCCTCGCCCCGTCCTTTTTTGAGAAGTTTTTCGAATTTGCTTTCCTTTTTGGCATTCTGTGCAGCTGCAGAAGACATGCCGCCACGTACCGAGCGGACGGCCGTGATGTACAGACCGCTGACATCCGCCTTGATTTCCTTACGCACCGGAATCTGTGAGAAAACATTTTTCTCTGTCAGCAGAGACATGATCTTGTTTCCGACTTTGGCCTTGACGACCGGATATTTGAACAGCCGGGAAAGTTTCGGCATCTGTGCAACAACCTGATCCGGGAAACCGGCATCTTTCAGCCGCATCTTTTTCTTGTCGATGATCAGCATGGAAATAGTCTGACGATAGGAAGCAAGCTGCTCCTGCTGTTCATTATGCTTTTTCTCAAGCTTTTTGTTCAGGAACCGCATAACAAAAATTGCGGCAGCAATCATACCGGCATCTTC
>JABUSX010000070.1 GCA_021442545.1 Eubacterium sp.
TTCGGAGATTGATATTTTAAACAATGATCAGGGAAGGCGCTTTTCTGCCTTCCCTGTTTTTTTCTTATTTTCCAGATTCCTTACTTTCCGAAAACGGCTTCCCGCACGGCCTGTGTCATGCGGTTCGGATTTCCTTCCTGAATGAGTTCCGTCAGGCGGTCGAATCCGATCTTATCGATCGTTTCGTCATACTTCTTCATATTCAGCACGCTCTGGCGCGTTGCTTCATAGGAATCTTCCCGATACGGGAAAATATCGACGGAGATAAAGCCGTCATAATCAAATTTCCGGAGCGCATAGAACATTTCAATGAACTCGGTCAGACGCAGCGAGCCGGTGATCATATCATCGTCCCAGGTGTTGTAGTTGTCATTGGAATGCATCATGAAGAGGCGGCCGTGGCGGGCTGCGACTTCAATATTCTGTGCAACGTTCTGCTGTGCCATGAAGACATGGCCTGTGTCGATGGCAACACCTACGTTCGGACGCCCGACCTCTTCACAGACCAGGAGTGCTGTCATCGTTGTGTCGATCAGACAGCGGTTGCGCGGCTCGCGGATCTTTCCTTCGAGCGTCAGCTTTACGTCCGGATTGTAATCGGCCAGCTCACGCACGGCTTCCACGATCCAGCCCCACTGGGCACTGTAGTCTGTCTGAAGCGGATAGTCGAAACCGTCCTGTCCGAGCCAGAGGTTCACGCTCGGCGTACCGATCAGTTTACTGTTGAAATCAATATTCCGTTTGCAGAGTTCAAGAGCTTCCTTACGTGTCTGCGGATCGGCTGCCGTAAGGGAGCCGTATTTCCATTTTCTGTCTCCGAAGACCTGCGGCAGAACGGAGGAAGCTGTGAGGTGATGCTTTTCCAGAATCTCGTTGACTGTGTCCGCATCCGAATACGGACCGTCCGGAGCCTGATAAAGATCCACGCCGGCCAGCACGCCCAGCTCCTCCAGGCTTGCAATGACATCCGGAAATTCCACCTTATCCAGTTCCGGATCCTTGTATCCGCAGCGCATAAAACGATCTGAAGTCTGTCCGAGCGATCCGACGATCGCACTGTATCTGATTTTTGACGGCATGTGCTTCTCCCTTCTGTAAATCCGAATTCCGGCTGTTCCGTAATCTGTGCCATTCCGCCTTCGTTCCTGCACGGTCCGTACAGCGTCCGGCTGCTCCGTACTGCGTACTTTCGTATCCTGTTTTATGAAAAGAGTGGGAGAAAAATCTCCCACTCCTCTTTATTGCTTTTTACTGCAGATCTGTCTGCTTCTTACTTTGCTTCGTAATCCTCACCACCGGCGGTCAGGTATACGTTGTGCTCGCCATCAGAGATGATCGGATCGCTCCATCCGGCAATCTTCTCGCCTTCCTGCGGGAAAGCACCGTCGTTCTCGAGCATGTAGTAAGCAGTAGCGATGGACAGACGTCCAAGTTTCTGTGTGCTCCACAGGCATGCGCACTTCAGGCCGCCGTTCTTAAGAACTTCCTGGCAGTCTTCTTCAAGGCCGTTGGCAACAACAGCAACTTTGTCCTGGAGACCCATGTCAGCAATGGCTTTGCCGCATCCGGGGCCGGTCGGTGAAGAATAACCAAGGATTCCGATGACGGACGGATAAGCTGTCAGAACGTCTTTGGTATCCTGATAAGCTTCATCCTGAGATTCGTTACTCGGCTCGATCGTAACAACATTGAGTCCCGGATACTCTTCAGCCATGTATTCCTGACCTGCATCGATCCATGCATTCAGGTTGGCAGCTTCAAGACCACCGGTGATGATGGCGATGTCGCCTTCATCTGTGCCCATGTACTCGACCAGTTTGTCGACCATGTGCTTACCAAACTCTTCGTCGATAACGTTGTAAACGGAACCGTCTGTGACAGTCGGGTCAGCCTGGGTATCCCAGTCAAGAACGATGATGCCGGCTTCGCCTGCTTTTTTCAGAACAGAGGTAACAGCTGCGGGATCGTTCGGGCCGACAACGATGGCGTCAACACCCTGAGCGATGTAGTTCTCAAGCATCTGAACCTGAGCGGAAGCGTCGGCTTCTGTCGGGCCGTCATAGATAACTTCGATGCCGAGCTCTTTCGCGACTTCCTGAGCGCCTTCGTTTGTGCTCTGGAAATACGGAATGTTCGTCAGTTTCGGCATAAACAGGATCTTGTAGTTTGCACCTGAGGGAGCCGGAGCTTCTTCAGCAGCTGCCTTGGTTCCGCCGACTGCAACGAGGGACAGGGCCATGACTGCGCAAAGGATACCGCTGACAACCAATTTTGCCTTTTTCATTAAATAGTTCCTCCTTTTTGTTTGCCTTTTCTTTTAAAACAACGTGTTCCACATAAAATCTGCAGTTTCTATTTCAACCGGCGGATGCCGGTTAAAACCATCTTTTGCATCTGCTGCATATACACCACTATACCACATCCGGTCCTATGCAGCAGATCCGTTTTTCATTAACATCCGGTTTTATCCGTTTTTTAGAATTACTTCGCAGCTGCTGCCTTTTCGGAAGCTGCTCTGCGGGCTTTGATCTTTTTCGCATCGATGATCCGGCCGGTCAGGTAACGGATTGCAAGAACGAAGATCAGGATGCAGCCGCTGAAGATGTTGACCAGGTTCTGATCCAGATGGAAAACAACGAACCCGTTGGAAAGCGTCTGCAGGATCAGTACGGCGAGAACCGTTCCGGCCACCGTACCGCTGCCGCCCATGATGTCCGTGCCGCCCATGACGACCGCCGTGACAGCCTGCATCAGATAAGATGAACCGTAGTCCGTCTTGGCCGAGCAGAGGCGGGAGGTGATCAGCATGCTGGAAAGACCGTACATAAGACCGGAGAATACGTAGGTAAGAAGGATGACCTTCTTCGTGTTGACACCGGAGAAGCGGGTCGCGACCTCGTTGTCACCGATCATGTAGATGTTGCGGCCCCAGCGGCTGCGTTCCAGCATGAAGTAGGCAAGGATGATCGCACCGACGTAAACGAGCATCGGAACGGGGATCGGTCCTATACTCGCCGAGCCGATACCCAGGAATTCCTCCTGAACGATCGGAATGGACTTACCGGAAGTAATAACCAGACCAAGTCCTTCGAAGATCATCTGCGTTGCCAGCGTCAGAACCATTGCGACGATGCCGAGAACACCGATAAAGTATCCGTTTACGACACCGGTCAGCATGGAAGCGCCGATAATGATGACAACACCGATGACGGTTGCAAGAGCTGTATTGTTCTGTCCCCACTCAGTCCTCATGACAAGAGCTGCCAGGATACCGGACAGGGTGGAAGCGGTGATGATCGACAGGTTGATGCCGCCCGTCAGGATAACAGCCATCATGGCAAGTGCCATCAGACCGAATTCCGGCATCTGGTACATCATATTGCTGATCGTTGCGCCGCTGAAGAATACATCCGGAGAAAGGATCGACATGATCACAAAAAGTGCCAGGAAGATCAGGAAGAGGATCATTTCGTTCGGATATTTTTCACGTATGGTTTTGAAAATATTCATCGTCTCTCTCCTCCCTTATTCTTCCACGTCGACCTTGATTGCGCGGTCGCGTTCACGTGCCTGGCTGATGGCATCGAGTGCGATCGTGAACAGGATGATGCCGCCCATGATGGCCTGCTGCCAGTAACCGGAAACGTGCATCATGATCAGACCGTTCTTGATAACCGCCATAAGGATGATACCAAGTGAAGTGCCGAGCACGGTGCCGATACCGCCGGAAAGGCTCGCGCCGCCGATAACGACGATGGCGATAACGGTCATTTCATAGCCCTTGAATCCGTTCGGGTCGACCGAGTTCATGATACTGACGGAACCGATGGAAGAAAGGCCGGCCATGATTCCGGAGAAAACATACGTAAAGATCAGGATCCTGTCAACTTTGTAGCCGACGCGCTGCGCAGACTGCAGGTTGCCGCCTACCGCATAGATTCCGCGGCCGATCAACGTGTTTTTAAGAATGAACCAGGTTACGATTCCGACTGCGATCAGAAGGAGTATCTGCGTATAGATACCCGTCGGAACCGTTTCCGTCGGAATATTGAAAATTTTAAAGTCACCGAAAGCCTTATAGTGTGTGGACAGATCGGACATCCATTTTCCCTTTGAAATGAAGAGAACGGAAGCCAGTGTGATCGTCTGGGTACCGAGTGTTGCAACAATGGGCGGGATCTTCAGCTTTGTGATCAGCAGGCCGTTGATCACGCCGACTGCGGCGCCGGCGCCGATGCAGATCAGGAAAACAACGATAACGCTGTCCCCGGGAGCTGATGCCTGAAGGTAATAACCCTGAAGCACCGCGCACAGGCAGATCGTTGATGCAACGGACAGGTCGATACCGCCTGTGATCAGAACCGGCAGCATACCGAAGGCCATGATGCCGTATACGGAGTTGCTGCGCAGGAAGTTGAAGATGTTATCCACACGCAGGAAAGCCGGGTTCACGATCGTAATAACGATACAAAGAACGATAATGATCAGAAGAATGGCAAATTCTGATTTCTGTTTCAATGCATTAATAACTTTCATTCCGTTCCCCCCTTATGCGACCGACAGACTCATGATCATTTCCTGAGTCAGATCTTTGTTGTCGAGGAAGCCGGACACGCGGCCGCGCCGCATGACCATGATCCGGTCGCTGACCGTCAGGATCTCGGGAAGCTCGGAAGAAATGACGACGACCGCCATGCCCTGAGCTGCCAGATTGCGCAGGATCTTATGGATCTCATCCTTGGCACCGATATCGACGCCGTTCGTCGGTTCGTCAACGATCAGAACCTTTGCTTCTGTGGAGATCCATTTTGCAAGAACGACCTTCTGCTGGTTACCGCCGGAAAGCGACATGGCCAGAAGATCCGGATCGGTCGGACGAACGTCAAGCAGTTCGATCCATTTGTTTGCCGCATTCAGCATGGCCTTACGGTCCAGAATGCCGAGCTTGTTTGCATATTTTCCCATCTGGGGAAGAAGAATATTTTCACGGATCGTTTTGGGAAGAACGAGTCCCTGCGTCTGACGGCTTTCGGGAACGTAGGCGATCCCTTCCTTCAGCGCATCTGCCGGGCTCTTGATCTTGACTTCTTTTCCGTCGATCAGAACCTTGCCGGCGTCCACGCTTGTGAGGCCGAAAACAGCCTGTGCCATTTCGCTTCGGCCTGCACCGACCAGACCGGTGATGCCGAGGACTTCGCCCTGTTTGACTTCAAACGAGATGTCTTTGAAGTTGCCCTTCTTGGAAAGGCCCTGAACCGTAAGGACGGCCGGTCCCTTTTCATCCAGGTTGGCGTAGCTCTTGCCTTCGATCTTGCGGCCGACCATCATGGCAACGAGGTCGGATTCCGTCACGTCTTTTGCAATGACGGTATCGACATACTGGCCGTCGCGGAAAACCGTGAAGCGGTCTGCCACATGGAAAAGCTCGTCCATCTTATGACCGACGAACATGATCGCGATATTCTGGGATTTCAGGTCTTCGATGATCTCGTAGAGACGTTCTACTTCGTGTTTGGAAAGAGCGGATGTCGGCTCATCCATGATGATCATTTTGGCATTCTGGGCAACCGCACTTGCAATTGCAACCATCTGCTGCTTCGCGACGGACAGATTGCCGACGATCTGTGACGGTTTGATATCCGTCTTAAGGAAATCCAGCGCCTCTTCCGCGCGTTTGTTGATTTCCTTCCAGTTCAGGATCTTCTGATTTTTCTCGAGGATCTCATTGATACCGATATTCTCGGCAACTGTCAGGTTTGTGAACAGGGCAAAGTCCTGATAGATAACCGAAATGCCTTTTTTAATGGCATCCATGGCGTCCGTCAGAACGGTTTCCTTGCCTTCGATCACGATCCGGCCGCCGTCATCAGCAGGCTGGACTCCCGACAGGATCTTGATCAGCGTGGACTTTCCGGCGCCGTTTTCACCGACCAGTGCATGGACCTCACCCGGGTAAATATCGAATTGAACCCGGTCCAGTGCCTTTACGCCAGGAAAGGTCTTACTGATGTTCGAGAGTTCCAAAAATTTCTCTTTCACGTTCAACCTCCCGTCTCCTTAAACAAGTGTACAGTTGCAGACAATTGCCCCTTCACGAACGGCTGCGCCGGTCTGAACGACCCCGCAAGCCCGGACAATCACCCCTTTTTGATAGAAAGCAGCTTGTCTGATCAATCGGATCTCACTTCGTCTGAAAACAAGTCATCATGTACTGAAATTTATTTCAAAGCATGAAATATCTTCCTATCTTTAATAGTTAGAATATACCACCACAAAAAATGAATCGCAACTTATTTACGGGAATCTTCACTATCTGCGGACATATTCTATATATTCAACAGTTTCAGTAAATCGATTTTGTTAATTTTTTAGAAACTTCAAAACAGCTGTCTGCATGAATTTAGTTTCAGCTGCGCCCGCATATCGGAAACACTGTTTTCAGACAGGAAATTTTATTCAGAACGGAACAGTATCCGGATGTTCTCCGGACCAGCCGCACTCGGGCATGGCATCGATGGCCGCCATATCTTCGTCTGTGATCTCGAAATCGAAAACGTTCAGGTTTTCTTCCATACGCTCCCTGCGGCTCGTTTTCGGGATCGGGATCGTGCCGTGCTGTACACACCAGCGCAGGCAGATCTGCGAAACGGTCCTGCCGTATTTTTCCGCAAGAGAAACCAGCAGTTCCTCTTCGGCAACGCGCTGTCTTCCGAGGGGGCTCCAGGCTTCCACGACGATGCCGTTTTTCTGACAGTAGTCCATGATCTCCAGCTGCGGATACCCGGGATGGATCTCCAGCTGATTGACCATCGGTCTGATCTCCGTCTCCATCAACGCCTTCAGATGGTGCTCCAGGAAATTGGAAACGCCGATGCTGCGGACGCGTCCCTGCTTATACAGCTCGGTCAGAGCCTGCCAGCTTCCGCGGTTCAGCTCTTCCCAGTCCGGAAAACGGGCTTCGCTGGTCGGCCAGTGGATCAGAAAAAGATCCAGATACTCCAGCCCCAGCTTTTTCATCGACGTCTCAAACGATTCGAGTGTCGGTTTGTAGCCTCGTTCCGAAGCCCAGACCTTCGTTGTGATAAACAGCTCTTCCCGCGGCAGACCGCATTTCCGGATACCGCGCCCCACGATCTCTTCATTTTTATAGAAAGAAGCCGTGTCGATCAGGCGGTAGCCCGTTTCCACTGCATCCCGGATGCCCTTAACGCAGCTTTCTTCATCCGAAAGCCGGAACGTTCCGTAGCCAAAGCAGGGAATCTTTACTCCGTTTGACAAAATCATCTCTTTCATCTGGCTCTCCTTATACAAGACATAAACGATCTTTACTCAAAAAACTGTCATTACAGCAAAATATAACGGTCTTCGTTCAAAATATCATTACAGCAGGACGTAACCGTTCTTCGCTCAAAATATCATTACAGCAGGACGTAAACGATCGCCCGGAAACATATCATCATAATGAGAAAGGTTCCTTCGTGCTTCTGTGCATGCTGACATCATCGATCACGGAATGGGTGCCGCGGTGTTCCATCAGGAATCCGATCACATCCGCCACATCCTCCGGCATGATCATCCCAGCAGGATCCACATCCGGTCTCACGCGCAGGATCATATCCGTATAAACGCTTCCGGGACTGATCGTATGCACACGAATTCCTTCCTTATATGTTTCTCTTGCCAGAGATTCCGACCAGCCGAGCAGCGCATGCTTGCTGGCCGCGTAAATGCTCTGGCCCGCATAGCCGACGTGTGCCACGACGGAGCAGATATTGAAGACCGTCGCACAGTCGGATTTCCGCAGATAAGGCAGAGCTTTCTGCGTCAGAAAATACGGTGCTTTCACATTCAGCATCATCATGTTGTCAAACAAAGCTTCGTCCACCTGTTCCATCGGAAGGTTGACTCCGTTTCCGGCGTTGTTGACAAGCACATCCAGGCGCCCCGTGTTTTCGACCGCACAGTTCAGGATCTGCGGAAGAAAACGGATGTCCGTCAGATCACCGGCACAGACAAAGCCTTTTCCTCCGGCTGCCTCTGCCATGGCTGCGGTTTTTTCAAGTTCATCTCCGCGGCGTCCCGTCAGGACCAGATTCATTCCGTATCCGGCCAGTTTTACAGCTGTCGCCCGACCTATGCCTGAGGAAGCTCCGGTAATTACTGCCGTTCGATTGCGCAATTCCGACATTCTGCTGTTCTCCTTTTCATAAAGCCGCTGCCCTTGTTTTTCTTGCTTTTGTCAGGCAAACGGGGTATATTCGTTCCTATGAATACGACAGAGACATTAAAAAATGAAAATATTGATCCGGAAATCGAAGCACGTATCCGCAAGGTGTGCGAAGATCCGGCTCATCTGTTCAACGGCGGTTTCGGCATGCG
>JABUSX010000256.1 GCA_021442545.1 Eubacterium sp.
GTATATGACGATCAGGGATGTATTGGTTACCATGAATCCCGCCGATATCGCCGCGGTCTTTTCAGGATGCGAGATGGAGCAGATCCCGCTTCTTTTTCGTCTCCTGCCCAAGGAACAGGCCGCGGAGTGTTTTGTGGAAATGGAGCCCGATCAACAGGAAGGACTGATCAAAGGACTCAGCGACAGCGAATTGCGTCAGGTGCTGGATGAACTTTACGTGGATGACGCTGTAGATATCGTGGAAGAGATGCCGGCCAATGTCGTTCAACGGATCCTGGCACAGGCCGCACCGGATATGCGGAAGGAGATCAACGAGATCCTGCAGTATCCGGAGAATTCCGCGGGCTCGGTAATGACCACGGAATATGTGAGTCTGAAGCCTTCCATGACCGTAGAGGACGCTATCCTCCGGATCAGGCGGACCGGCGTGGATAAGGAAACCATTTATACATGCTATGTGCTGCAGGATCGTCGACTGGTGGGTACGGTTTCGGTCAAGAGTCTGCTGTTGGCACCAAACGATATGCAAACGGTGGACTCCATTATGGAGACCGGTAATAACCTGATCGTGGTGACCACGCATACGGACCAGGAAGAAGTGGCCCGTATGATGAGCAAGTATAATCTGCTGGCGATCCCGGTGGTGGATCTGGATAACCGGATGGTAGGTATCGTGACGTTTGA
The DNA here is from genome assembly GCA_021442545.1 of Eubacterium sp. GTDB lineage: Bacteria > Bacillota > Clostridia > Lachnospirales > Lachnospiraceae > Bilifractor. The sequence continues at coordinate 685 of JABUSX010000256.1, forward strand.
CGACGCCATGGACGTCATGGAGGACGAAACCACCGAGGATATGGAAATCATGGCAGGTATGATGCCCAGCGATAAAACCTATCTGCGGTCTTCTCCCTTTGATTTATTTCTGCACAGGATCCCATGGCTTGCGCTGTTAATGATCTCGGCAACATTTACCGGTCTCATCATTACCAGTTTTGAGGACGCTCTGGCGGCACAAGTGGCATTAACTGCTTTTATTCCCATGCTGATGGATACCGGCGGAAACTCCGGCTCTCAGAGTTCGGTAACCATTATCCGCGCGATCAGTCTGGGTGAACTGGAGTTCGGGGATCTGGCCAAAGTGATCTGGAAAGAGATCCGGACAGCGGGCATCGATCGAATTTCTCATCATGTTTTATTCCGTACCCGATCAGCAGGTGAATCTGCCGATGCCATCCGCAGGGAATACTGCTCACTTCTGAAAAATCTCGAAGATACAGTACACAAGGCTGAAAGCCGTACACTGTATTCGGTCATATACAGTGCGCCGTCTCTTCAGGAGGAACTTCTGAGAAGGTACGATGCCGGCGGGAATCTTTCTTTTGTTACCGACTGCCCGTCCGTACGTCAGACACTGGACAGCTTTTATCAGACACAGCCTGAACGAGCTTATTTTTATGAGGATCCGCAGGTTGCTCTTTTCCGTCTATATGACTTTTCCGCAATTCTGGATCGTGCCCTGGATCGGGTTGTACATCTTCGCTGCGGAGGTTCTCTGATTATCGAACATACGGAAGCTTTTACGGCAATTGATGTGAATTCCTCCCGTTATACAGGGCATAAATTAGGAGCCGAGGCCAGAAGACTCATTAACTGTGAAGCCGCAGCTGAAGCAGCCCGTCAGATAAGGCTGCGCCGTCTTTCCGGTACGATCCTGATCGATTTCATAAACGGAACTCTCGAAGAAGAAAAAGAACTGGCCGGAATCCTTCGGGAAGCGTTCCGTTCCGATCCTGTCACCACTGTCCTTGTTGATTTTACAAAACTGCATATCTGTGAAGTGACAAGACGAAAGCGGTACCGGTCCCTTCGGGAAGAAGCGGCTCTTTTCCGCAGGCCGGAAGATTTCTGAAGCGGAACAAGCTGCAGGCAGATGAGGCGGTCGCATCAGATTTCCGCATGTTTAACACAGGAGTATCCTTTAATACTGTATTTATGTAACCTTATACTGTATTTGCCGTACGCTTTTATTCACTTCACTATTGTATATGGTCATAAAGAACGTTAAAATATAACGAGGGCTGCATCAATAAAACTTGATATGGTTTTACAGATCGAAGAGCAGAGAGGAACATTATGGGTAAGGTAGCAATCTTAACGGATACGAACAGCGGTATTTCTCCGGATAAAGCGAAAGAGATGGGTATTTTTCTTCTTCCCATGTCATTTTCGGTGAATAATGACATTTTTTATGAAGGAATCGATTTATCCTATTCGGATTTTTTCCATCTTCTGGAGGATAAAAATACAATACCATCTACGACGCAGCCGTCTCCCACAGAGCTGACTACGATGTGGAATAAGATCCTGCAGGATTATGAGTCCATTGTCCATATTCCGATGTCAAGCGGTCTTTCCGCATCCTGTGAGTCTGCAAGTGCACTGGCCTCGTCTGATTATCCGGACAAGGTATATGTGGTCGATAATCACAGGATCTCGGTAACCCAGTATCAGTCGGTTAATGATGCACTTGCTCTGGCAGAAGCCGGATACTCTGCCGCCCAGATTAAAGAAACACTGGAAAGAGAATCACATGAATCCAGTATCTATATCATGGTAAATACCCTGAAGTATCTGAAAATGGGCGGCCGCATCACACCGGCAGCCGCTATGATCGGTTCCGTTCTCCATCTGAAACCGGTACTGCAGATCCAGGGTGATAAGCTGGATTCTTACGCGAAATGCAGAGGCGAGAAGTCTGCACGCCGTGCTATGCTTGATGCAATTCATCATGATGTGGAAGGGCGCTTTGCCAAATATGCGGAAAAGGGCGAGATTGCGTATCATATTGCCTGGTCAGGAGCGGATCATCCGGAGGTCGTTCAGTCCTGGAAAGAAGAGGTCTGCAATGAATTCGGGCTTTCCGACATCGAAGGGATGCCTCTTTCCATGTCTGTATGCTGCCATATCGGACCCGGTGCGCTGGCTGTCACCTGTTCCCATATCGTTCAGCCCTGAGACAGCTGTTTTCTGTATCACTGTCTGACAGATACGCTCCGGCTGAGGGAATGAGGCCATAAGAGGAGCAGGGCAGAAACAGATCGGAAAGGAAGCTCTTAAAAGGTTTGACAACAGAAGTTATCTGTGTCATAATACCACAGTATGCCGCTCGGAGAGGTTTAAGTATTCTGTTTCGGAATAAATCGGGCAGGTCACCAAATCCGGCGAGATTTGAAGATAGGAGGTGTCCTATATGTACGCGATCATTGCTACAGGCGGAAAACAGTACAAGGTAGAAGAAGGCGACATCCTGCGCGTTGAGAAACTCGGCGCGGAAGAAGGCGCAAAGGTTACATTCGATACCGTACTGGCTGTGCGTGACGATGCCGACATCAAGGTTGGGGAGAGTGTTTCCTCAGCTAAGGTCGAAGCCACTGTTCTGAGAAACGGACGGGCGAAAAAGGTCATCGTTTACAAGTACAAACCGAAGACCGGGTATCACAAAAAACGCGGTCACAGACAGCAGTACACAGAAGTTAAGATCGATTCGATCCAGGCATAAAACGTAAAGGAGAGAGACCATGGCTCATAAAAAGGGTGTCGGTTCAACAAAGAACGGCCGCGATTCCGCGTCGAAACGCCTCGGAATCAAAAGAGCGGACGGACAGTTTGTGAAGGCCGGCAATATCTTATACAGACAGCGCGGTACGCATATCCATCCGGGCGAAAATGTCGGTCTTGGAAGAGACGATACATTGTTTGCTCTTTCCGACGGTGTTGTGCGGTTTACACGCAAAGGAAGAGACAGGAAAATCTGTTCTGTCGTTCCTGTTGAAGAATAAGAGTTAATAGTACGGACGAAAGCTGCTGCAGTTCTGCGGCAGCTTTCATTTTTGAAGAAGGAAAAACCATGTCATTTCATGATCACGCTCGAATCATGCTTGTTTCCGGCAAAGGGGGAGACGGGCATATCAGTTTTCGGAGAGAAAAATATGTGGCAGCCGGCGGTCCTGACGGAGGAGACGGAGGAAACGGAGGCAGTATTATATTTGAAGTAGAAGACGGCATGCACACGCTGTCCTCTTTTCGCCATAAGTACAAATTCACGGCAGGAAACGGTGAAGACGGCGGAAAAAAGCGCTGTCACGGCAAAAACGGCAGTGATATGATCTTAAAGGTTCCGGAAGGAACGGTCATTCTGGATGCAAAAACGGAAAAGGTAATCGCTGACCTGTCAGGCGACAACCGTCGCGTAGTCGTTCTCCGGGGAGGACGAGGCGGTAAGGGAAACATGAATTACGCCACCCCCACCATGCAGGTACCGAAATATGCCCAGCCGGGCGGCGATGCACGGGAACTGGAAGTTCGTCTGGAATTAAAGCTGATTGCCGATGTCGGTCTCGTCGGGTTTCCGAATGCCGGAAAGTCCACTTTCCTGTCCAAGGTATCAAATGCCCGCCCCAAAATAGCGGATTATCCGTTTACGACACTGGTTCCTCAGCTTGGTGTCGTAGATCTGGATGACGAAAACGGTTTTGTCATCGCCGATATTCCGGGGCTGATCGAGGGTGCTGCAGAAGGTGCCGGTCTGGGGCACGAGTTTCTCCGGCATATTGAGCGTACACGACTGCTGCTTCATATTGTGGACGTTTCCGGCCTGAACGGCAGGGATCCTGTTGAAGATGTTCAGACAATAAACAAAGAACTGGTTCAATATAAAGCCGACCTGGAAAAAAGGCCGCAGATACTGGCTGCAAATAAGACAGATCTGATCTTTCCCGAAGAAGGAAAGGAAGATCCCGCAGAACGGCTGCGGAAGATCTACGAACCTCTCGGCGTTCCGGTCTTTCCGATTTCCGCCGCAACAGGAGCCGGCGTACGTGAGCTCCTGTACGGTATTCTGAAAAAACTGGAAGAACTTCCTGAAGAACCGGTCGTTTTCCGTCAGGAATACGATCCCATGCAGGACGAAGCAGAAGATCATCTTCCCTATACGGTGGAACGATCCGAAGATGATAAAAATACCTTCATCGTAGAAGGACCGCGCATTGAACGCATGCTGGGATATACCAATCTGGATTCCGAAAAAGGATTCCGTTTCTTCCAGCGTTTCCTCAAGGAAAACGGTATACTGGATGAGCTCGAAGCCGCCGGAATCCGCGAAGGTGATACCGTGCGAATGTACGGACTCGCATTTGACTATTATCCGGATAAAGAAAAGGATGAAGAACAATGACAAAAAACCCGGAATCCCCCTTACAGTTAAATCCGAAACAACGTGCCTGCCTGATCAGCCTTGCCGCAAAGGAGCCGGCTGTTCTCTATATAGGCAAAAACGGCGTCACTCCTGAACTGACGGATAATCTGGACGAAGCCCTTACGGCCAGAGAACTCGTGAAAGCCAGCGTGCAGCAGAACTGCCTGTATGACATACGTGAAACGGCATCTGTACTTGCAGAGCGCACAAGATCGGTTATCGTGCATGTAATCGGCAGAAAAATTGTCTTCTACCGCAGAAATCCGAAGCTGAAAAACAGCATTCAGCTTCCCCGGTGAAAGGTGCGTATCCTGCCTATGTCTTCGATTCGGAAGAAACGTATCGGTATAATGGGAGGAACCTTTGATCCTGTTCATACAGGGCATCTGATTCTTGGTGAAGCGGCCCGGGAACAGTTTTCTCTCGACGAAGTTTGGTTTGTACCTGCCGGAAATCCTCCTCATAAGAGAGAGAGGGAAGGGCGCGCAACGGACGAACAGCGGATCGATATGCTCCGGCTTGCCATATCTTCGAATCCGCATTTTTCCATGTCTCTGATCGACATGACTGCCGACGGCTACAGTTATACCTACCGTATGCTGGAATATCTGAACAAAACGTATCCGGATACGGACTGGTATTTTATCATGGGTGCGGATTCTCTGAGAGATTTTGATACCTGGTGCCAGCCGGAACGGATTGTAAAAGCGTGCCATGTAGTTGTAGCTGTACGCGATAATATGAATAATGAAGACTTCGATAAACTGCTGGATGACAGGCGTCTGCAGTACCGGCATAACTTTCTGAAACTGAATACGCCCAATCTGGACATTTCATCCCATCAGCTCCGTGAAAAAATACGGGCAGGAGAATCCATCCGCTACTACCTTCCGGATAATGTGTTATACTATATTCGAAAAGAAGGACTGTATCTTATTCCGGAAAAGACATGAATTCACCCTCACGGAGAATACGGTTTCCGTTTCCGGACAGGTCAGATCAATGTACATTTTCGTATGATCGAAATACAACATTATGGAACAATTCAAATGGTCTAAAATAGAACAAGAACTGCGGGATGTTCTCAAGCCCGGAAGATTCCGGCATACAATGGGGGTCACGTATACGGCCTGTGCCCTTGCCATGTGCTACGGAACAGACATGGATCAGGCACGTGCTGCCGGTCTTCTTCATGACGCGGCAAAGTATATTCCTCCGAAAAAAAAGCTTCAGATGTGCAGTGAGCGAAACATCCCTGTTTCCGAAGCAGAAATGCAGAACCCTGAACTTCTGCATGCCAAACTGGGCGCCGTTGTGGCGGAAGAGGATTATGGGGTAAAGGACCCTGAGGTTCTGGAAGCCATTCGATGCCACACAACCGGGAAACCGGACATGAGTATCCTTGATAAGATCCTTTTTATCTCAGACTACATTGAGCCAAACAGGGACAAGGCCCCTCATCTGCAGGAAATCCGGCGCCTTGCCTTTACGGATCCGGATGACTGCATACGGAAAATACTGGAGGATACGCTGTCTTATCTAAGCACAACATCATCGGTAATCGATCCCATGACTCAGCAGACGTATGATACATATCTGAAAACGGTGTAACACAATTTTCATACAGCCGGATAAACAAATCACGCAGATCTGTCGTGTATCCGCCCGCCGGATAAATCTGTACGGAAGATACACTTGCAGATACAGAATTTCGAAACAATACGAGAACCCACAGATCAGGAGGGAAGAGTATGACGCCGAAGGAAATGGCTAAACTTGTTGTTCAGACTCTGGAAGACCGTAAAGCAACGGATATCAAGGTCATTAATATTGAAAAAATCTCTGCTTTGGCTGATTATTTCATCATTGCCAGCGGCAGCAACCACAGTCAGGTACAGGCAATGGCTGACCACGTGGAAGAGGCACTCGGCCGTCTGGGAGCAGAGCCGAAAAGCATTGAAGGCTATCGTGCAGCAAACTGGATCCTGATGGATTACGGCGATATTATTCTTCATATTTTCGATGAAGAAAACCGGCTGTTTTATGATATCGAACGGATCTGGAGAGACGGAACACCGGAGAGCCTCAAAGAAGAAGAGCAGCAATGATCCTTTCCCTGAAGAAAAGAAGCGGTGTGTTATCCGGAGGTGCAGGGTAAAGCCCTGTAGCCGATCGGTTATGCCAGGGAATAACGGTATTTCGGATTTTATCTGAAAAACCGGAATACACCGATCACGACTCCAAGAATATGAAGATCCCTTGTAAAAGGAATCAGAATCGGCGCCATGTTTTTGTTCTGCGGCTGCAGACGGACATGGTCCTTTTCTTTATAATAGGTTTTTACCGTAGCCGAATCATCAATTAATGCTACGACCATGTCGCCGTTTTCTGCCGCATTCTGCTGCATAACCAGGACATAGTCTCCGTCAAGGATCCCGGCTTCGATCATGCTTTCCCCCTCGATCTTCAGGAAGAAAGTCTGCCGGTTCGGAAGCCTGTCCACGGGCATCGGAAAATAATCTTCGATCTGCTCGACAGCCAGAAGAGGTTCCCCTGCAGCCACGTGACCGACAACAGGGATCTGCGCAATCTCTGAAGAAGGAGAAGTTTCTGAATCTGTCAGGCCGCGCTGCTGCAGACGATCTTTCTGAAAATCCGGATCGAGAATCTCAATTGCGCGCGGTTTTGCAGCATCTCTGTGTATAAAGCCGTTCCGTTCCAGGGAAGCCAGATGACTATGTACTGTAGAGGTCGATTTCAGATTTACGGCCTCACAGATTTCCCGCACGGAAGGAGGAAATCCACGATCCAGAATTTCCTTCTTTAAATAATTTAAAATCTCTTTCTGTTTACGTGAAATCGTATCTTTACGCATAGCATATACCTGTATAAATAAGCGGCACGAATCCGGATCATAAAAACCGTACCTGCTGATTATCAATTTATAAACATCTGAATCAAAACAACTGTACTCTTGTAATCGGATCTCAGGAAATATAAAGACCGCAGGGCGTTTCCATTGTGATCTTATCAATTTCAAGATGCATGACCTTGCCGTGAAGAGGAGGGAAACAGTACTTCTGAAAAAAACAGTTCATATCATTCAGTGCTTCCTGCTCCGTCAGATCTCCGATCGTCTGCTTTATCTCTATAAGATTATTCATCAAAAGATCTTTCGGTATACACAGAAAATCATCCAGCTGAAACTCTGCGCCGAAATATTCCTGCAAACGCCACGGTCTGGTTC
>JABUSX010000040.1 GCA_021442545.1 Eubacterium sp.
GCGGAAGAGATTCGGAGAGAGTTTACGGCAAATGTTTCGCACGAATTGAAAACACCGCTGATGTCGATATCGGGTTATGCAGAGCTGATCGAAAACGGCATGGCGCGGCCGGAAGATATACCCGGCTTTGCCGGAAGGATCCACGCGGAATCGGTTCGTCTGAAGAATCTTGTTGAGGATATCATTCGTCTTTCCCATATGGAAGAAGGCGGCGCAGACATGAAAAAGGAAAGGATCGATCTCTACGATCTTTGCGAGGAAGTGACGGAAAGCCTGTTTTCCTATGCAAAGGAACGAGGCGTATACCTTTCTTTTCAGGGGAAAAAGCTGTATACGGAAGGCAGCCGCAAAGTTCTTTTTGAAATGGTCTACAACCTGTGTGATAACGCCGTTAAATATAACCGTCCGGGAGGACGTGCGGATCTGCTGCTGACAACGGAGGCCGGAAGGACGCAGATCATCGTCCGCGACACGGGGATCGGCATCGGAGACGAACACAAAGACAGGGTTTTCGAGCGGTTTTACCGGGTCGATAAAAGCCATTCAAAAGCAACCGGCGGTACGGGGCTCGGCCTTTCCATTGTCAAGCATGCAGCCATGATCCACAATGCGCAGATCACACTGGAATCTTCTGCAGGTCAGGGAACCGAGTTCAAGGTTACTTTTCTGGAAAAGCAGAACAACGATGAGACTCAATGAGAAGAACAGAGTGTTTTCGTGCCGATGTGCAGAAACCGGATCGAAAAGAAACAGCCTGTCTTCAAATCGATGCGGCGATCATGAAAACAGGCTGCTCGTGAGCTGTTATTTTTTCAGCTGCCGATCAAGGAAGCGGACGGCTGAGAGAGCTGCCAGGTTTCCTTCCCCTGCTGCTTTAATGAACTGATACGGCGTTCCCGTAATATCCCCGGCTGCGAAACATCCGGGGATGTTTGCTGAGAGATCCCGTTTTACGGCCGCATGATTTCCGTCCATTTCCAGACCCGGAAGCAGTCGTGAGGGAGGAACACTTTCTTTCAGAATGAAAAATCCGTCGGCTTCGATTTCACCGGCATCCGTCTGCAGTGCCGTGGCTTTCATTCCTCCTGTAATGGCGATCGGTTTCACGTTCAGAACCTTTACCGGAGCGGAAAAAGAAGGAGCCGGCTGTCCTTTCTTATAAACCGGAACATAGATCACTTCGGATGCATACTCTGTCATGAACGAGGCTTCAGACTCTTCTTCCGGAGAATAGCCGAGAATGACGACCTTTTTTCCTCTGTAAAACATGGCATCGCAGGTGGCACAACAGGAAACACCTCGCCCCAGAAATTCTTCTTCTCCGGGTAAAGATGAAGAAGCAGTCATGCCGGCGGCCAGAATGACCGCAGACGCTTCGTACATATCATTGCCGGCCTGAAGTGAAAAATAGTCTCCCATGTGATAGATCAGGTTCACTTTTTTTTCGGTGACCGCAATGCCGGCACGGTCGATCTGGTTCAGGAAAGTCTTCTGCATATCGGTTCCGCTGATATCGGGAAGACCGAGATAGTTGGAAATGGTATGCGCCTTCCGGATCTTTTCGCTGAGATTCCTGCTGCCGAAAAGCAGAAAACGCTTGTTGCGTGCCTTCGCAGTCAGAGCTGCGGAAAGACCGGCCGGTCCGGTTCCGATAATGGCAATATCAAAACGTTCCATGGTAAGACCTCCTTTCAGCAGGATCGGGAACATCTGTAGTTCTCAGACCATGATACCATGTCTGCGGAATTTCTGAAGCATGGAGAACAAGAATGATGCAGAAAAAATGAAGAAAGACAGATGGAGAAAACAGATGAAGAAAACAGATGAAAAAAGACAGATGAAGAAAACAGATACCGCTTAAAACAGACACTGCAAAAACAGACACCGCATAAAACAGATCCTGCATAAACAGACACCGCATAAAACAGGAAGCGGCAAAATCGATTTCATGAGAATAATAAATGCAGGAATGTACCGGAGAACAATGCCGGCTCGCAGGTTTTGATAAGGAAGAATACGCTGATGTACAAAGGAGATGCCGGAGACATGTTTATGTCTTGAAAATAAAGCTGATTTGCAATTATAGTGTAACCTGTGAGTGGAATATTGGCTTTCCTGCAACGTGTCAGGTGTATGAAATGCCGCCGGGCATGTGACGGGTATGTGACAGGCATGTAACAGAGCTTGTTACAGAAACGTCTTTGCTGAAAAAGCCTTAAGACGCAGTAAACAGACGGACAGAGGATTAAAATGAAAAAAGTTGTTGTCGGAATGTCGGGCGGTGTGGATTCTGCCGCAGCAAGCCTTTTGCTGCAGAGAGCCGGTTACGAAGTGATCGGCGTACGGATAAGGACGCAGGCGTCAGAGAGAACAGAGAAGGAATATGATCAGGAGGAAAGCGATGCCGGAAAATGTGCGGCGGCGCTGGGAATTCCCTTTTATGTTCTCGATTGTTCAGAATGCTTTCACAGGGAAGTTGAAGAACCGTTTATTCAGGAGTATCTGAAAGGAAGGACGCCAAGCCCCTGCACGAGATGCAATCACAGCATGAAATGGAAGGGGCTGATGGAGGCCGCGGAACGTTTCGGAGCGGATCATGTGGCGACCGGTCATTATGCGGAAATCATCCGGCCGGATAACGGAAGATACACCGTGAAGGCATCGGAAACGGGAAAAGATCAGTCGTATATGCTGTACAGGCTGTCGCAGGAACAGCTTTCGAAAACTCTGTTTCCGCTCGGAAAACTGGAAAAGCCGGAGATCCGGAGGATCGCGGAGGAAGCCGGTATTCCGGTGTTTTCAAAGCCTGATTCGCAGGAACTGTGTTTCGTGCCCGACGGGGATTATGCGGCATTCATAAAAAAACAGAAGCCGGAGGAAATGCCGGGGCCGGGATATTTTGTAGATAAACAGGGGAATATTCTCGGCACGCATAAGGGCATTGTTTCATACACAACAGGTCAGAGACGCGGTCTTGGGCTTCCGGGGAAAGAGCGTTTTTATGTGACGGAGATCCGCGCAGACAGAAACGAAGTCGTGATCGGATGCCTGGAAGACATGTATCATTCAGTCGTCTATTGCAGAGATCTGCACTTTATGGGCATACCGGATCTTTCCGCAGGAGAGGAGCTGCGTGCGGTCGTGAAAATCCGCTACCGGCATCCGGGTGAAGCCGCACGCATCATCAGAGAAGGAGAGGATCTGCTGCGGATCGAATTTGAAAACCCGGTGCGCTCGGCCACGCCGGGACAGTCTGCCGTGTTTTATAAGGACGGTTATATACTTGGAGGAGGCGTTATCGATCGTGTGGCCGATCCGGCCGGATGAAGAGGATCGGATACCGGATGGAATGCGGCCGGAACTCCTTTTGTAAGAACACCGGAATCTGCCGCCTGGTTTTGTCTGTCTGAAAGAAGGGCAGGAGATAAAGAAGGCCGGGATAGAAAAACGGGCGGCCTGCTGCCGCCCGCGGAGGGTCAGTGTGTCGCTCAGTGTGTCACAATATAAGGGCTGACGGCACCGGCAAGAGATGAGATCGGCATGGTCTGAAGCCATACATGGCCGGGACCGGTGATGACGGTGTTGAAAAGCCCCTCTCCGCCGAACAGAACGTTTTTCACTCCTTTGATCGACTGAATGGAAAGACTGCATGTCGAAGACATGGCCGCAACATGACCGGTGTCCACGACGATCGACTGGCCTGCGTCAAGGTTATATTCCTTGATGTATCCGTCAAATTCCAGGAAGACGATACCGTTTCCGGACAGGCGCTGCATGATAAAGCCTTCTCCGCCGAAGAAGCCGCCGGAGAATTTTTTGTGAAAGAAGACGGACAGCTGGACATCCGTTGTGCTTGCAAGAAAGGCACTTTTCTGGGCAATGATCTCGCGTTCGGGACTGATCTCAAAGGGCCTGATGCAGCCGGGAAAAGAAGAAGCAAAGGCGATCATCCCGGGTCCTTTTTCAGCTGTATAACGATTCAGAAAGAGGCTCTCGGAGGAAACCAGCCGGCCGAACATTTTTCCGGCACCGCCCGTAAGCGTTTCCATTTTCATATTCGGGGACATCCATGACATGCCGCCGCCTTCAGAAATCATAGCTTCTCCGGATTCCAGTTCACAGATCACAACGGGGAGCGGTTCGCCTTCGATGTTGTATTTCATAATTATCCTCCTTTTTTCCGGGAATATCCCGGGGTTTGGTACTGAAGCAAAACGGGTACTCAGAACAGTGTTCTGATGTACTTTCAGTATGCGGAAAAAAGTGCTTTTTTGTCAAGAAAATACGCTGAAAAGAAGTCGTTCCAAACGGGTATTTTTCAACGTTTTTTCAGGGACTTTTTCAGGGAAATCAAGACTGTTTTATGGTAAAATATAAGCAGGAATAAGGGGTTGAAAACCGGGAATAAACATCCCCGGAAACCCGAAAAACGGGCAGACGGAAACACCGGAAAGCGGAAGGAAAAACGGCAGCGCCGGAAACCCTGAGCAAGGAAAAACGGCATCACCGAAAATCCTGAAAAACAGAATGTTTCTCAATGAATAAGGAGCGAATTTTATGCAGGAAACGGAACTGCAGCAGATGAAAGAACTGATCCGCAGAATGAATGAAGCATCAGATGCGTATTACAACGGGCGCGGAGAGCTGATGACGGATTTCGAGTGGGATGCACTCTTTGACCGTCTGAAAAAGCTGGAAGAAAAGACAGGAGAGACCCTGCCGGACAGCCCGACGCAGAAGGTCAGCGAGGACAACGTACCCGGGCAGAAAGAAGAGCATGAATTCCCGGCTCTTTCTCTTGCAAAGACAAAGAATCCGGCCGATCTCGTGAAATGGGCCGGCGGGCGTCCGATCTGGATCTCATGGAAACTGGACGGTCTGACGCTGGTGGCAACTTACGATGACGGAAAACTGACGAGGCTTCTGACCCGCGGCGGCGGTGATGTCGGGACGAACATCACGCATCTTGCTTCTGCGATCACCGGTATTCCGAAAAAGATCGGAGAAAAAGGACATCTTGTTATCCGGGGAGAAGCCGTGATCTCTTATGCGGATTTTGAACAGTTTCTCGCGGAATCCGGTGAGGATTACGCGAATCCGCGGAACCTGGCATCCGGTTCTCTTTCCCTGAAGGATGTGACCGAAGTCCGGCGCAGGAAGATCCGCTGGATCCCGTTCACGCTTGTGTATACGGAACGGGAAATACGGTCCATGGGAGACAGAATGAAGTTTCTCACAGAACTTGGTTTTGATACGGTGGAACGGGAAGAAATTCGGATTCCCGATGAAGAAGCTGTCAATGCCGCCATCGACCGGTGGACGGAAAAGGTGACGGGCTTCCGGAATCCTTATCCCGTCGACGGGCTCGTGATCGCATATGACGATACGGAATATGCGGCATCCGGATCCGTTACGGGACATCATGCGACGAGGGCCGGTCTTGCTTTCAAATGGAAGGACGAAACGGCGGAATCACTCCTGACGGAGATCGAGTGGTCCTGCGCGGTATCCACGATCACACCGGTTGCGGTCTTCGAACCTGTGGAGCTCGAAGGGACGACCGTAAAACGTGCGTCGCTCTGCAATGTCAGCGAATGCGAACGGCTGGGGATCGGCGGACCCGGGACCAGACTCGAAGTCATCAAATCCAATAAGATCATTCCCAAAGTCGTGAAAATCCTGAAGACGGAGGGAAGCCTGCAGATACCGGATCACTGCCCGGTCTGCGGAGCCGAAACCCGGATCCGCGTCAACCCGGGTTCCGAGACCCGCACTCTGCACTGCATAAATCCGGAATGCACGGCGAAACAACTGAAAAAATTCGGGCGTTTCGTGTCGAAGGACGCACTGGATATCGACGGGATCTCCGAACAGACGCTGGCGCGCTTCATCAATGCAGGCTGGATCCGTGAGTTTGCAGATCTGTTCCGTCTTCCGGAACACAGGGATGAGATCGTGACGATGGAAGGCTTTGGGAAAAGGTCGATGCAGAAGCTGGAAACGGCTCTGGAGAAATCCCGTGAAACAACCGGACTGAAAGTACTCTTCGGTCTCTGTATTCCTCTTTGCGGTATTGAAGTCGCAAAGCTGTTCCTTTCCGGCAGATCCTTTTCCGATCTGATCAGAGAGGCACGGGAAGCAGAAGATCCGAACTGTTTTTCGTCGATCGCGGGGATCGGTCCGGAAAAATCCTCTTCGTTCGTGAACTGGATGCAGACCCCGAAGAACGCAGAGATTCTGGATAATCTGCTGAAGGAACTGCACATCAAAGAAGAGACAGTAAGCGAGAAGGGAAATGTCTGCACCGGACTGACCTTTGTCGTGACGGGGGATGTAAATCATTTTAAGAACAGAAATGAGCTGAAAACCTACATTGAATCACAGGGAGGGAAGGTTACGGGGTCCGTGAGCCGCTCAACCTCCTATCTGATCAATAACGATATACAGTCGACATCAGGAAAAAACAGGAAGGCGGCGGAATACGGGATCCCCGTGATCTCGGAAGACATGTTCCTGGAAAAATTCGGCTCAGACTGACGGCTGTCGGGAAGCAGGCAGAAACAGAATTATGCATGATTGGATAAAAATAATAGAAGAAAGCCGGAAATCGGGGACGGCCGGGCCGGACGAAGAGAAAAAAAGGCAGGAAGGTTTTTCGGTTCTGATTCCCCTTGTTGAACGGGAAGACGGGGAGACCTGCATCCTCTTCGAAATGCGGGCTTTTGATCTGAAGGCACAGCCGGGAGAAGTCTGTTTTCCGGGCGGCGGCATGGAAGAGGGAGAAACCCCTCTGGAAGCAGTTCTTCGCGAAACAGAAGAAGAACTCCGGATCGGCCGTGATCAGATCCGGATTCTGGGAGAAGAAAGACCGCCGGAAGCATTGATCGGGATCCACGTATATGCAGGCGTTCTGGAAAACTACACCGGCACGTTTTCGGAAGACGAGGTCGATCACACATTCATGATCCCGCTTTCCTGGTTCCTGGAAAATCCGCCGAAGATCTACGAGGCCGCGGTCACGACCGTTCCCGGAGAGGATTTCCCCTTCCACCTGATTCCCGGAGGAAGGAACTATCCCTGGCGCAGACGCAGGACGGAGATCTGCTTTTACGAACATCCCGATGCCGTGATCTGGGGACTTACCGCACGTATGCTTTATCTTTTCTGCGAAAAACTGCGCGGATATTTCCGTACAGGTGAAGAAGAAAATACTTGAAATCCGCAGCGTATAAATCTGTTGATTATCCGCTGCAGTTGTGTGTAAAATATAACGATGCAAAGTTTTAAAAGTCATAGATCACGGAGAAATCCGTGAGCATCGTTGTGCAGCAGTTCAAAGCCATGAATCGTATGCCTGCATACGGTTCATGTTTTCAAAAATACAAACCACATCACGGAGGAAACATGGAACTTTCGAAAGAATACAGAGACAGAGTACTGAATCAGGTAAGTGAAGAAGATGTCGGAAGCGAACTGCGCCTGGCCGGCTGGATCGAAAACATCCGCGACCACGGCGGCGTTTCTTTTATTGATCTGCGGGATATGTACGGCGTGATGCAGGTCGTCATGCGCGATACATCCCTGCTGGACGGCCTTCATAAGGAAGACTGCATCACGGTAAAGGGCATGATCGAACATCGGGATGAGGAAACCTATAACCCGAAGATCCCGACCGGGACGATCGAACTGGAAGCCCGTGAAGTAAAAGTGCTCGGCAGGGTAACGCGCCAGCTGCCGTTTGAGATCATGACGTCGAAGGAAACCCGTGAAGATGTTCGGCTTACATACCGCTATCTGGATCTTCGCAACCGCAAGGTTCTCGACAACATGATTTTCCGTTCAAAAGTGATCACCTACCTGCGTCAGAAGATGACGGAGATGGGGTTCCTCGAGATTCAGACACCGATCCTCTGCGCCTCTTCTCCGGAGGGCGCTCGCGATTTCATCGTTCCCTCGAGAAAACATAAGGGCATGTTCTACGCACTTCCCCAGGCACCGCAGCAGTATAAGCAGCTGCTGATGGTTTCCGGCTTTGACAAATATTTCCAGATCGCACCCTGCTTCCGCGACGAGGATGCACGTGCCGACCGTTCGCCGGGTGAGTTTTATCAGCTGGATTTTGAGATGAGCTTTGCGACCCAGGCGGATGTATTTGCGGTCGGAGAAGCCGTTCTGAGCGATACCTTTAAGAAATTCGCACCGGAAGGCGCCGTCGTGACGGATGCACCGTACCCGGTCTACAGTTATGCCGAGGCGATGCTGCAGTTCGGCACGGACAAGCCGGATCTGCGGAATCCGCTGCGGATCATCGATGTGACGGATTTCTTCCAGAAATGTACCTTTAAGCCCT
>JABUSX010000355.1 GCA_021442545.1 Eubacterium sp.
CAGCACGCTGCCCATGAAAAGGTTCTGTACGAGAGGATCATCAGGGAGTACCGAAACCACAGGACAGCCACGCAGATGATACTTCCCGCTGTCGTGATTGAGCCGGGCCGTGCTGATGCCGAACGCATACGGGAAAGGCTTCCTGTTTTTCGTGATCTGGGATTCGATATTGAGGAATTCGGAGGCGACGCGTTCAAGATCGCCGGTGTCCCGTCGAATCTGTATCTGACCGATCCCCGGGAACTGTTCAGGGATATTACGGATCAGCTTCATGAAGCCGGCAGTCTGCCTCCGGACCGGATTGCAGAGAGGATTGCCATGATGTCCTGCAAGGCAGCTGTAAAGGGAAACATGTCTTTATCGGTTTCCGAAGCCGAAGCATTGTTTGACGAATTACTGACTCTGGAAAATCCGTATCACTGCCCGCACGGCCGGCCGACGATCGTGACTGTTTCCCGGGATGAACTGGAACGGATGTTTAAACGGATCGTGTGATGTGATATGAACAGAACAGAAACAGAAAAGAAACAGCCGCTGATCGTACTGTCGGGTCCGACCGGTGTCGGAAAAACGGATCTCTCGATTCTGCTTGCAAGGGCAGCAGGTGGCGAGATTGTCTCTGCAGATTCCATGCAGGTGTACAGAGGACTGGATATCGGTTCCGCAAAGATCCGGAAAGAGGAAATGAAAGGGATCCCGCATCATCTGATCGACGTTCTGGATCCGGAAGAATCTTTTGATGTGGTCCGTTTTTCTGCTATGGCAGAGGAAGCCTGTTCTCTGATCCGGAAAAGAGGGCATGTTCCGATCCTGACGGGAGGAACCGGGTTTTACATCCAGGCAGTTGTAAGAGGAATCGATTTTACGGACTGTTCGGAAAATCCGGCTCTCAGGGAGGAATGGGCAAAACTCGCTGAGGAGCAAGGTCCGGAAGTCCTTCATGCCATGCTGAAAGAAAGAGATCCGGAAGCCGCGGAAGCCATTCACCCTCATAATGTCAGGCGTACGATCAGGGCTCTTGAGTTTTACGAAATGACGTCAGCAAGAATTTCGGAACATAACAGCAGGGAACAGCAGAGAAGCTCTCCGTATGCACTGGCCTGGTTTGTGCTGACGGATGACCGGAAACGTCTCTATGACCGGATCAACGCACGTGTGGATAAGATGCTCGAAGCCGGACTGGAAGAAGAAGTCCGCGGCCTGTATGAACGTGGGCTGACAGAAGAGCATACGTCAATGAAAGGGATCGGATACAAAGAGTTTTTTCCGTATTTCCGGGGCATGTGTTCGATGGAGGAAACGGCTGCAGCGATTAAACAGAATACGCGGCGCTATGCAAAACGGCAGCTGACCTGGTTCCGACGGGAAAAAGAGGCTGTCTGGGTCGACAGGCAGGTTTTCCGGCAAAACGAGGAAGAGATGCTGGATTACATGCTCGGTGTGATCCGTGAAAAAACAGATATAAGGGTACAGATATGAAAGAGAATATGAAAAGCAGCGGGGCTGAAACGGATCTTCGGGTACAATACCGGAAGATGGGTATATCGGATGCGGTACAGGATCTTGCAGATGAAGTTCTGAACGGCTTACGGGATCGCTTCGCCCGTATTGATGAAACGGCGGAATTCAACCAGCTTAAGGTTCTTGCTGCCATGCAGCAGAACCGGGTGAGTGAAGCCTGTCTCTATCCGTCGACCGGATACGGCTACAATGACATCGGCAGAGACACACTGGAAAAGGTGTATGCCTCGATCTTTCATACAGAGGATGCACTGGTCCGGCCGCTTCTGGCGAGCGGAACACATGCACTTCATGTGGCGCTTTCCGGAAACCTGAGACCCGGAGACGAATTGCTTGCCCCCGCAGGAGGACCTTATGATACACTGGAAGAAGTGATCGGTATACGTCCTTCCCGCGGTTCTCTGGCCGAATATGGTGTAAAGTATGCACAGGTCGATCTTCTGCCGGACGGAGGCTTCGATTATGAAGCGATCCGGAAGAAAGTAAATCCTTCGACCCGAATGGCTTTGATTCAGAGATCAAAAGGCTATCAGACGAGGCTGTCTTTTTCCGTCGAACAGATCGGGGACCTGATTGCATTTCTTCATGAACTGAAGCCGGATCTGATCTGTATGGTCGATAACTGCTACGGGGAATTTGTTCAGAGGATCGAACCCGGTGATGTCGGTGCAGACCTGATCGTGGGTTCTCTGATCAAGAATCCGGGCGGCGGTCTGGCTCCGATCGGCGGTTATATTGCGGGCAGGAAGGAACTTGTGGAAAATGCGGCATACCGCCTGACAGCACCCGGTCTCGGAAAAGAAGTGGGTGCAACACTTGGAGTGAATGCTGCTTTTTATCAGGGACTGTTTCTTTCACCTGTGGTTACGGCTTCGGCTTTAAAAGGAGCCGTATTTGCGGCGGCACTCTATGAGAAACTTGGATTTTCTGCATTTCCGCCGGCATCTGCGGAACGCTATGATATTATTCAGGCGCTGACTCTTGGATCGGAAGAGGCTGTCTGTGCCTTTTGCAGAGGGATTCAGGCCGCTGCTCCGGTGGACAGCTTTGTGGTTCCGGAACCCTGGCCGATGCCCGGTTATGATTCGGATGTGATCATGGCTGCCGGTGCCTTTGTACAGGGTTCGTCCATTGAGCTTTCGGCCGATGCACCGATCCGTCCGCCCTATACGGTGTTCTTCCAGGGCGGACAGACGTGGCCGCATGCGCGCTTCGGGATTCTGAAGACCCTGCAGTACATGAAAGATGCCGGCCTCATTCATGCGTAATCTTTACGAAAACGGATTCCGTAAGCATAAACAGCCGGAAACGTTATCCGAAGATATGAAAATATCATAATTCGAAAGCAGGGAGTTAAAAATATACAAAACGGCTTTCACAGATCATAAAGAGTATTGTGCGGCGGAAGGTTTGGGTTTTTATGGACTATCCGGAAAAAGAAATTGTAATTATCGGCGGGGGAGCCTCCGGACTGATGGCTGCTGCTGCCGCAGCTTCGGAAAATGCTTCTGTTACGGTTCTGGAATATAATGAAAAACCCGGAAAGAAGCTGCTGGCTTCCGGAAACGGAAGGTGTAATCTGACGAATCTGAAACTGGATACGTCTGCCTATCATTCCGACCACCCGGAGAGAGCAGAGCGTGTACTTAATCGTTTTTCCGTACAGAATACGCTTCGGTTTTTCAAAACACTTGGTCTTCGGACCTTTGACAGAGGGGGATGGGTCTATCCCTCTACCGAGCAGGCTTCTCAGGTACGGGATCTGCTTCTGTGGGAGTGTGAGCGTCTCGGTGTGCGTTTTAAGACTCATGAAGAGGTGATTTCTCTTCGCCAGGATCCTTCCGGAAGCGGCTATCTGATCCATACAAAGGGATGGAAATACCGTACAGGTTCCGTGATCATTGCCTGCGGGAGCATGGCCTCTTCAGTCCGCGGTTCTTCGGACACAGCCGTACGGCTTGCGGATACCATGGGCATACCCAGACATCCGTTTCTTCCGATTCTTGTTCCGCTCCGCATCAAAGAAAAGGTCTATACTTCCATGAACGGAACCCGTGTTCATGCAGCTCTGAAACTTCTGGTCGACAGGAGACAGGAGGCAGAAGAAGAGGGGGAGCTGCAGATGACATCCTACGGTGTTTCCGGTATTCCGGTATTTCAGCTCAGCCGTATTGCCGTGCCGGCTCTGAATCAGGATTCCGAGGTGATTCTTCTGATTGATTTTCTGCCGGATATTTCCGGCTCCGAGCTGAAAGAGGAATGGAATATGCGTGAAGCAAACGCACCGGAGAAAACGAATTTTCAGCTTCTGACCGGCATAATTCCGGAAAAAGTCATTCCGGTCGTCCTTCATGCAGCCGGGCTTCGGCCGCACGAGGTGCCGCATCTGACGGATCATGCGGTCGGAGGGCCGACAGACCGTCTGCTGGCACTGCTGAAGCAGTTTCCGGTTACGATTACCGGTACCGCTCCCTTTGAACAGGCTCAGGTCTGTACCGGAGGAATTGCTCTGTCGTCATTGACAGATTCCCTGATGGTCAGAAAGTATCCCGGTCTGTATGCGGCAGGAGAGGCCGTTCATGTTGACGGTCCCTGCGGCGGCTATAATCTTCAGTGGGCCTGGTCTTCCGGTTATGTAGCCGGCTGTGCGGCGGCTCTCGGAGAAACGGAATAAAGTATGGCTTTCGGTATTCGCTGCGGTTAGCGATTCTCCGGGAACAAAAAGATGCATATGATTTTATAAATGGAATAAACAGGAGGAAAGCGGATGCTGCGCATTACACAGCTGAAATTATCCGTTCTTCATGAACCGGAAGATCTTCCGAAAAAGATTGCTTCCAGGCTCCGCGTGCCGCGCGGAGCCATTCGTCATTTTTATGTGGAGCGCCGTGCGGTCGATGCACGGAAAAAGCCGGAACTGTTTTATGTATATACGATCGTGGTATCCCTGGACAGAGAAAAAAACTATCTGAAACGCAGTCTTCCTGCCGGTGTTCAGATATATGATCCGGTCGTTTATCACTTTCCGTATGAGGCTCCCTCTGACTCGTTCCAGCGTCCCGTGATCGTCGGATGCGGACCTGCAGGTCTGTTCTGCGGTCTCATGCTGGCAAAACACGGTTTTCGTCCTGTTCTTCTTGAACGCGGGGAAGAGGTTTCCGTGAGAAAACAGAAAACTGCAGAATTCTGGAAGACAGGGAAGCTGGATCCGGAATCGAATGTACAGTTCGGTGAGGGTGGGGCAGGAACCTTTTCCGACGGAAAACTTTATACCGGTGTACACGATGCATCGGGAAGAGGCCGTGAGGTTCTCCGTCTTTTTACGGAGGCCGGCGCTTCAGAAGATATTCTTTATGAAGCGCATGCTCATATCGGAACCGATCAGCTTGAAAAGATCGTGCCGGCTTTAAGACAGATGATCGAAGCCTTCGGCGGAAATGTTTTCTTCCGAAGCAAAGCTGTGAATCTGCTGCTGAAAAACGGAAGGGTCTGCGGTGTCCGCACAGAAGACGGCCGTACTTTTGAAACCGGTGCTGTTGTCCTTGCAATCGGTCATTCGGCAAGGGATACCTTCCGTATGCTTCATGCGGCCGGGATACCGATGGAAGCAAAACCCTTTGCCGTCGGACTCCGGGTGCAGCACCGGCAGGATATGATCAATGAAGTGCAGTATGGCAGCAAGGCACCGGAAATTGTCGGTGCGGCACCGTACAGTCTTCGTTTTCGTACAGCAGAAGGACGGTCGGTATATTCCTTCTGTATGTGTCCGGGCGGACAGGTCATTAACGCTTCTTCAGCTCCGGGTTATCTGGCCGTTAACGGGATGAGCATGCATGCACGAAATTCCGGGTATGCGAACAGTGCCGTCGTAGCGGCTGTATCGCCTGATGACTGCGGCGGCTGTATACCTGAAGGGACAGAAGACCTGTGGAGGGGGCTTCGTTTTCAGGAAGAACTTGAAAAAAAGGCCTGGATTTTCGGTGAAGGATCGATCCCGACGCAGCGTTTCGAGGATTTCGTACGGTCACAGGAAGGAAAAGAAGGCAGGATGTCTCCCTGTGTCTGCGGACAGATTCGTTATGCAAACGTGAGAGAACTGCTTCCGGCCCGGTTTTCCGATGCTGTTCTTGAAGGCATGAACGGTTTCAGCCGCTCTGTTCCCGGATTCAACGATCCCGAAGTTCTTCTTTACGGAGTGGAAACACGTACATCTTCTCCTGTCCGCATTCTTCGGAATGAAAATCTCCGGAGTGCGGTCGACGGACTTTTTCCATGCGGGGAAGGTGCGGGTTATGCCGGAGGAATTACCTCGGCGGCTATGGATGGTCTGGCTGCTGCCGAGGCCGTTGCGGCTTCCGTTTGCTTAAAATTTTGACCCCATGATCGTAATGTGATAAAATAATGTAGATTTTGTGCTGTGAAACCAGATGCATTTTCTGTCCGGAAGAGAGTGGAACGGAGGTGCAATATGGAACATACAACACAGATACAGTCAATCCCGGCAGAGGATCGTCCTTATGAACGCTGCCTGCGGTGCGGGCCGGAAGTTCTGTCCGATACGGAACTTCTGGCCGTCATTCTCAGGACCGGCGTAAAGGGAATCTCCGCGCTGGAGCTTGCAGGGCAGGTGCTCCGCCTCTGTCCGTCAGAACCGGGTCTTTTGGGCCTGTATCATCTGTCGGCAGAAGAACTGAGGTCGATTCACGGGATCGGAACGGTCAAGGCGCTGCAGATCCTCTGTATCGGAGAGCTCTCCCGCAGGATCGCAAAGTGCCGGCGTAAGGACAGGATGCCGTTTCGGGAGCCGGGGGCGGTTGCGTCCTACTACATGGAAGAGCTCCGTCACGAAGAGAAAGAGAGGGTCATCTGCATGATGCTGGATACCCGGAACCGTCTTCTTGCGGATGTTGAGATTTCGCGGGGCACCGTCAATGCCTCCATGCTGTCTCCGCGCGAGATCTTTCTTTCGGCATTGACGCACAGGGCGGTTCAGATCATCCTGGTTCATAATCATCCGAGCGGTGATACGACGCCGAGTCAGGCAGACAGGGTGGTCACGAGAGATACGGTACTGGCCGGTGAAGTACTTGGAATTTCCCTCCTGGATCATATTATCATCGGAGACGGGAGTTATACCAGCTTAAGGGAAGCAGATGCTCTGCTGTTTGAGCAGGCAGACGGGAGAAGATATACCATATGAATCTGCGGCAGGCATTCGGTATCGATATGGGTACCGGTACGGTCAAGATCTTTGACCGGAGCAGCAACAGAATAATCAAGGAAATGAATATGGCCGCGGTCCGGGAGCCGGATACGCTGTTTGCCGTCGGCAATAAGGCATATGAACTGTTTGAAAAAAATCCGAATGATATCCGGATCATCGAACCCATGCAGAACGGACGTATACAGGATGTGGTGATGATGGAGGCACTCCTTCATACGCTTCTTAAAAAATGCGGCAGCTATGTCGGCATCATGCCTGTGATGTATTTTTCCGTTCCGCTTGATATGACGGGTCTGGAACGGCGTGCCTATTCCACGATTGCCCAGAAGGGCCGGTTCCGGAACAGTACGGTGTATTTTGTGGAAAAGCCGATTGCCGATGCACTTGCGATCGGGATTCCCGTGCAGCGTGCACAGGGTGTCATGGTCGTCAACATCGGAGAGCAGGGAACGGAAATATCCGTTCTTTCCAGAGGCAGCATTATTCTCAGCCGTCTGATCGGCATCGGAGGACAGGATTTTAATTCTTCCATCATTTCGGAGGTAAGAAAGAAAAACAATCTGACGATCAGCCGGAGAACGGCGCAGAGACTGAAATTTACGCTGCCGGATCTGCAGGATGAAAAATGGGAGGGGTGCCGTGTCGTAGGGATCGATACCAATACCGGTCTTCCCCGTGACGGAATCGTGTCTTCCCGTACGGTTACGGCGAGTGTGGAAAATGTCCTGAAACAGATCGGCGGCGAGATCAGCCATGTACTCGAACGGATTCCGACACAGACACAGGCTGCCATCAGGGATGAGGGTATCTTTCTTTCGGGAGGGAGTACGCGGATTCCGGGAGCAAATTCGTTTTTAAAGGCGCATCTGGATTATCCGGTGGCAACTTCCCGTTATTACGAATACGGAACGGTTACGGGGCTGAAACGGATCATTGATCATCCGGAGCTGCGCCGTTTTGCGATGCTTTCAACAAAACGTAAACCAATACGGTAGGAACATGAATAAAAAAAATAAGGGACGAATCAAAAGCAAATATACACTGGTGATCCTGACAATCATCTGCATAAGCCTGATCTGTCTGACATTGACGAGTACGATCAATATTCAGCCGGTCCGGAATATCGCAGGTGCTGTCCTGATCCCTATTCAGAACGGTCTCAATAAGGCCGGAAGCTGGCTGGTCGGGCAGCAGTCCACTCAGAAAAGCGCAGACGAACTGGCGGCCGAAAACGACGAACTGCGTGAGAAGGTGGCCAATCTTCAGGAGCAGAATACAGTTCTTACGGAAAACACGATCGAGCTGGAAAAACTGAAGGAACTGTATAATCTGGATCAGGATTATACCTACTACGAAAAGGTTGCTGCAGATGTGATCGCAAAGGATCCAGGTGTCTTTTACGACCAGTTTACAATCAACAGAGGGGAAAATGACGGCATCACAAAGGAGATGAATGTTATCAGCGGCGGAGGACTCGTCGGCATCGTGACGGAAACCGGACCGAACTGGGCAAATGTACGTGCCATTATAAACGAGGACAGCAACGTCAGCGCAATGGTGCTCCTGACTTCTGATAACTGCATC
>JABUSX010000020.1 GCA_021442545.1 Eubacterium sp.
TTCGATGAATTCAAGCAGAACGGAAAGACGATCCTTTTCGTGAGCCATGACCTGAGCAGCATTTCCCGTTACTGCGACCGCGTGATCCTGATGCACAAGGGGGAAAAACTTGCAGAAGGAACGCCCAAGGACATGGTGGATCTGTATAAGAAACTCCTGACCGGATCCGACAAAGATCAGGAAGAGGCGGAAAAGCAGGCGGCAGGTGAGGGGAATCCCGATGCTTCAGAGGAAGCAAAGTCTGAACAGACTGCTTCGGACGGGCCGGCGATCCGTTTCAGCGATACGCACGGAACGAACTGGAAGAGTCATTTTAATATCAATCCGAATGTGAGTGAGTACGGAGACCGGACAGCCGAGATCGTGGATTTTGCAGTGATCGATGAGGCCGGCCGGCTGACGGATACACTGATAAAGGGAAGTCCGTTTACGATCCGATACAGGGTATTTTTCCATGAAAGAGTCAAGGATCCGATCTTTACCTTTACGTTTAAAACGACGCGCGGGACGGATGTGACCGGAACCAATACGATGATCGAAAAGGACATCGTGCAGGAAGCTCTGCCCGGTGAACTCTATGAGGTCTCGTTTTCGCAGGTCATGTCGATGCAGGGAGGAGATTACCTGCTTTCCATCAGCTGCACCGGTTTTGAGAACGGGAACCTGAAGGCACATCACAGACTCTACGATCTGATCGATATCACGGTGATCTCGGATAAGAACACAGTAGGATTTTACGATATGGATTCCGAGACGTCGGTAAAGAAGGCAGACCCGGTATCCGAAACGGAATAAAAGACGGAAACGCCGGGAACGCACAACAACGGGACAGGGAAGATACCGGCTGCGGCAGAACCGGCGGAACGATAAAAAGGATAAAGAAACATGCTGATACGGTATGACAGTGAGGAGACACCGCTTCTGAGCGTGTGCGTCGTCACCTACAACCAGGAAGAATATATTGCACAGGCGGTCGAGAGTGCATTGATGCAGAAGACGCAGTATCCGTTTGAACTGCTGATCGTTGACGACTGCTCGACGGACGGAACGCGCGGAATTCTGAAAAAGTTCAAGGAAGAGCATGATGAGATCGGCCTGATGCTTCTGGAGGAAAACACATTCCGGACGGCGAAAAACGCTTATGTGCGCGTTCAGGAAAGAGCCAGGGGAAAGTATATCAATGTCCTGGAGGGGGATGATTACTGGATCGACCCGGAGAAACTCGAAAAGCAGCTGCGTTTTCTGGCGGATCATCCCGACTATGTTGCCGTTTACACAAAATGTGTCTGCGTAGGCAAGGATTCGCAGAGGATCGATCATGTGTATCCGGATTGTCCCGAAGAGGACTATCAGATGAAATACTGGTACAACTGGATGCCGCCGGGACAGACGGCAACCCGGATGTCCGTAAATCCGTCGTATCGTCCGGATATCGACTGGTCGCTGACGAAAAAGGGGCTTGAACCGGGAGACCTGCTCCGCGCCTATGTCCTTGCCCTTCACGGAAAGATCCGCTGTCTGCAGGAGGTCACCTCCGCGTACCGCTATGTGACGGATTCCGGCGGCAGCTACTCCGCGAATATCACGTATTCCTATGAGAAGACTACGGACTGGAACGAAAACTATCTTCAGTATACCTATGAACATGGTTCCGACCATGACATTCAGGTTGCGGAACTGCGTTATCTGATCGGACAGGTGCAGGCTTTCAAACACGGAAAACTCACCCTGAAGGAAGCACTGAAGCTGAAGTACTGCAAAGCAGGAAAATGGAAGCTGTACCGGCTGTTTGCTCTCTGGCTGTTCCGATATTACGTCCTGCATAAAGAAATATCGATTGATTGAGAATGTATGAGTGATTCAAACGTAAAAACCACGACCATCACGAATTTCCTGTGGCGTTTTGCGGAACGTGTCGGTGCGCAGGGTGTGACTTTTATCGTCACCATCGTTCTGGCAAGACTGGTGACGCCGAACGATTACGGCACGGTGGCTCTGATCACGGTGATCCTGGATATTCTTCAGGTGTTTGTGGACAGCGGCCTCGGAAATGCGCTGATTCAGAAAAAAGAGGCAGATGATCTGGACTTTTCATCGGTCTTTTATTTTAATCTGCTCGTGGGGGCCGTTCTCTATGCAGGCATGTTTTTCTTTGCGCCTGCCATTGCCTCTTTCTACGGGAATCCGGCGCTGATCGCCCTGATTCGGTTTGTCAGTATCCGTGTTCTGATCTCGGCCGTGAAAAATGTTCAGCAGGCCTATGTTTCCAGACAGCTGATCTTCCGGAAGTTTTTTTATGCGACTATCGGCGGTACCCTGATCTCGGCCGTGATCGGGATCTGGATGGCATACAAGGGCTTCGGGGCCTGGGCCATCGGTGTGCAGAATATTTCAAATATGGCTCTGGACACCCTGATCCTCTGGATCGTTGTCAAATGGCGTCCGAAGCGTATGTTTTCCCTGGAACGGCTGAAAACGCTGTTTTCCTATGGCTGGAAGCTGCTCGTTTCTGCGGTTATGGATACAACATACAACAATCTCTATCAGCTGGTGATCGGGAAGGTCTATACGCCGAGTGAACTGGCTTATTACAACAAGGGAAATCAGTTTCCCAGTTTCATTATCGGAAACATCGATGTCAGCATCGACAGCGTACTGCTTCCGACCATGTCAAAGGAACAGGATGATGTGGCAAGGGTCAGGAGCATGACGCGCAGAGCCATCAAGACCAGTACCTATCTGATGGCACCGATGATGATGGGCATTCTGGCGATCGCAACACCGCTGGTCCGCCTTCTTCTGACGGAAAAATGGCTTCCGTGCGTCGATTTTCTGCGGATCTTCTGTATCATCTACATGTTTTATCCGGTTCATACAACAAATCTGAATGCGATCAAAGCCATGGGCAGAAGCGATCTCTTTCTGAAGCTGGAAGTGATCAAAAAAGTCATGGGGGTGGTGATGCTGATCATCACGATACCGATGGGGATCATGCCGATGCTGTACGGACGGCTGATCAACTCCGTGCTGAGCCAGGTCATCAATTCCTGGCCGAATAAAAAACTGATCCGCTACAGCTATCCGGAACAGCTGAAGGATATTCTTCCGGGCATTCTGACGGCGGCTCTGATGGGCGCAGGTGTGTTCCTGATCACCCTGCTGCCGGTTTCCGATCTTTTGCGGGTACTGCTCGGCATCGGTTTCGGCGTGCTGTTTTACTGGGGCGTTTCGGAAATATTCCACATTGAAGAATATATGTACCTGAAAAAAATCGCGCTGGATTTTCTGCGTAAAAGGAAAAAAGGATGAAGGATACTATTCTTGTAACCCGTTCTTCCATGCCGTCGCTGGAAGAATTCATGGAAGAGATCGCACCGATCTGGGAATCGCACTGGCTCACCAATATGGGGCCGGAACATACAAAGCTGCAGGAACAGCTGCAGGAATATCTTCAGGTGGAACATGTGGATCTTCTGACAAACGGACATATGGCGCTGGAACTTTCCATGCAGGCTCTCGGCCTCCGGGGTGAAGTGATCACGACGCCCTTTACGTTTGCATCGACGACCCATGCGATCGTACGGAACGGACTGAAGCCGGTATTCTGTGACGTAGATCCTGAAGATTTTACGATCGATGTTTCAAAGATCGAAGATCTGATCACGGAACGGACCTCGGCGATCGTTCCCGTTCATGTTTACGGGAATATCTGCCGCATTGAAGAAATCGAAAGAATTGCAGAGAAGTATTCTCTCAAGGTGATCTACGATGCGGCGCATACTTTCGGAGAGACTTATAAAGGCAGAGGGATCGGCTCTTACGGAGACGTTTCCTGCTTCAGCTTCCATGCGACCAAGGTCTTTAATACGATCGAGGGCGGTGCCGTCTGCTTCCGGGATCCGGAGTTCGGCAGAAAACTGTATAATCTGAAAAATTTCGGGATCCGCAGCCAGGAGTGTGTGGAGGCCGTGGGGGCCAACGCCAAGATGAATGAATTCTGTGCGGCTATGGGCATCTGCAATCTGCGTCATATTGATGCGGAGATCCGGAAAAGGGAAGCTGTGTCCACGCATTACCGTGAACGTCTGGCCGGAGTAAAGGGTCTTCAGCTGAATCCGGTCCGGGACGATGTGAAATGCAATTACGGCTATTTTCCGGTCGTTTTTCATGAGGAAGAATTCGGTGCATCCCGGGACGACGTATTTCTGGCACTTAAGCAGGAAGGAATCGCGGCCAGAAAATATTTCTACCCGATCACCAGCAGTTTTGAATGTTACCGGGATTTGTACGATGTGGATGAAACACCTGTGGCAAAGTATCTCGGAGACCGCGTGCTGACACTTCCGCTGTATGCGGATCTGCCGCCCGAAGACGCAGACCGTATCTGCGATATCCTGCTGCGGTGCGGATCGTCCTGCGGGTGAAGCATCACACTGTTTCGATGCCGGCAGACGGAAAACAGGAACCATGCATTCCGAAGCAGGGATAGAAAGCAGAAGCGTAGAATTCCGATACGGGAAGACGGAAAACAAAACCATGGCATCCCGATACGGGAAGGCGGAAAACAAAACCATGGCATCCCGATATGGGAAGGCGGAAAACAGAAGCATGGTGCTGCGATACGGAAAGCAGGTAATGTGCTGTCGTTGTGAAGGAGAATGGCAGCAGATATTATTGAATGGAGAAAATCAATGGATCAGAAGGAGATCGGCGGGTATATACAGCTGGACGGAGGAAAGGGAAGCCTGTTTCATGAAGGGGCTCTGGCTCTGAACTCCGGACGGAATGCACTTGCATGGCTGATCGAAGCTGCCGGGATCAGAAAGATCCACGTGCCGTATTTTGTCTGCGGGACGGCTTATGAACCCTGTGAAAAAGCCGGTGTGCCCGTCTTGTTTTATCATGTGGACGAAAGATTCCGTCCGGTTCCGGAAGATCTTCCCGAAAAAACCGAAGACGGAGAATGGCTGTATCTGGTAAACCATTACGGACAGCTTACGGAAGAGGCTATTCTGCAGTTTTGCAGCAGATATCCGAATGTGATCGTGGACAACACGCAGGCCTATTTTGCAATGCCGGCCAGGGGCGTTCAGACCATTTATTCCTGCCGGAAATATTTCGGCGTCGCGGACGGTGCGTTTCTTTATACGGATCATACCGAAGGATACGAAGACCTTCCCCGGGATTCCTCCTGTGAACATATGCACTTCCTGCTTTCCCGCTGTGAGAAGCCCGCATCCGATACCTACAGTGAGTATGTGGCAAACAACGCGCGTTTTCATACGCTTCCGCTTCGCAGAATGTCGCCGCTTACGGAACTGCTGCTCCGCCGGATCGATTATGAGGAAGCAAAACGGAAGAGGACGGATAATTTCCGGACTCTGCATGACCGGCTGGGCAGATACAACCGTCTCGATCTGCGGGTTCCCGAAGGAGCCTTCGCCTATCCGCTGTGGATCGAAGACGGAGAAGCCCTGCGGAAGAAAGCCATTGCGGAAAAAGTGTACATTCCCGTTCTCTGGCCGGATGTCTGTGAAAAAACGGGAAGAGATACGCTCGAGCATCAGATGGCGGCGGATATTCTGCCTCTTCCCTGTGACCAGCGCTATGGGGCTGAAGAAATGAAACGGATCTGTGAGGTGCTTGGTTTATGACAAAAGATGCGGCTGTGCAGAATAACGGAACATTACCGGGTCAGGAAACGGACGGAAACAGCAGACGGAATGGATCAGCTTCCTGTCAAAATTCGTCCGCGGGCGGATCGGCGGAAGGAAAATTTGCAGGAATAAAAAAAGCGGCAGAAACGCTGCTGCACTGGCGCTGGCTTATTGCGGGTATCATTTTTGCTGTCTGTGTATTGTTTCGTCTTCACGGTTCCGCGATCGCCGTTTACGATGAGTATCTGCCTACCGTGATCAGTGAAGAAGAGGCTGAAGATCATCTGATCACCGGACAGGCCCGCCCGATCCGCTCCGATGAGTGGGCGGTCCATACACCGACCTATTTTTCCCAGACGTATAATGATTTCGGCAAATACAGCTCGCAGAAGGGGATCGGGGACATGAACATGATCCTCGACTATTATGCGCCTTCACTGGATATCACCCTTATCGGCAGACCCCTGAATCTGGGTTATATTCTTTTCGGCAACGAAGTCGGTCTCAGCTGGTACTGGTGCGGTCTGCAGATCCTGCTTTTCATGACAGCACTGGAAATGCTGCTGATTCTGACAAAGCGGAACCTGATCGCTTCCGCAGCCGGTATGCTGATGATCGGTTTTTCGCCGGTCATGCAGTGGTGGCTGATCCCGCATATCACGATCGTCTTCGTCTATGCGATGGGGCTGTTTGCAGCCGTTTATTATATATTTACGGCTAAGGAGCGCTGGAAGCAGTGGCTTGTGACCTTCCTCAGTGTCGTGGCGGCATCCGGCTTCGCTCTTTCCCTCTTTCCTTCCTGTCAGATCATTTCCGGACTTGTGATACTGGCGCTTCTTGTTCTCTGTCTGATCCGGGATAAAGATGAGGTCGTACTGAACAAGGGTACTCTGATACGGCTCATTGTCGCCCTCCTCTGCACGGGCGGCATCCTCGGGGAGTTTGTCCTGACTTCGCGGGAAGACCTGAAGCTTCTGATGAATACGGTCTACCCCGGAAAGCGTATCAGTACGGGCGGCACAAATACATTTTCTCAAATCTTTACCAATCTCGGTTCCATCGCACTGCCGTATAAGGATGTCACGGTATCGAACAACTGTGAGGTATCGTCCTTTATTCATTTCGGCCCGCTGTTTCTGGTTCTCTTTCCCAAACTGGCAATCTGCCTGAAGAAAAAAGGAGACCGCCAGCTCTATGTCGGGATCGGCTTCGTCGTGATCCTTCTGATCCAGATCTTTTTCATGTGTGTGGGATTTCCGGAGTGGCTTGCACGTCTTACGATGTTCAAATATGTGAACCGCATGATCATCAGCTATGGCTGGACGGCGACCCTGTTCAGTGTCTGGTTCATCCGGACGGCCTGGGCGCACAAGGGGCTGTTCCGGCGCTGGGAGGCTGTTCTGTACGCTGCGGTGTACGGCGTCGTCAGTTTTCTGCTGATCACGGATGAACTGCATGCCTATCTGGCATATCGGTTCCTGATTCCCGAGATCGCCGTTCTCTGCCTGATGGTCATCCTCGCGCTTCGGGGAAGGAAGGTCCTCTTTGCCCTGATTATGGGTGTCTTCATGGTGATCGCCGGATTTCCGGTCAATCCGATCTGCCGCGGCATCGCACCCATCACCAATCACCCGATCAGTGCATATATCGCTTCTTCTCTGGAAGAAGAAAACGGAGACGCGCTCTGGATCACGGTGAATACGCATTTCATTATCGCGAATTTTGCGGCAGCCAACGGAGCAAGGGTTTTCAATGCAACCAATTTCTACCCGGATTACGATAAATGGGAACTGATCGATCCGGAGAGGAAATATGACAATGTATACAATCGCTATGCACAGTGTCTGGTCTCCTTCACGGATGAAGAAACCTATCTGGAGGAAACCGGATCGGCAGATCTGATCAGTCTGTTCCTGAACCCGAAGGATCTGGAGACACTCGGGATCCGCTACATTATCGGTGCAGGCGATGTGGATGATGTGCTGGACGAATATAAGATCCGCTATACGGAAGAGATGGATCAGGACGGGTACAGGGTCTATAAGCTGGAGTGGGCGTGAGAAATCATGCCGTGTTCCCGTTCGGCAGCGGGCAGCCGGGGGATCTCTCCGGCACGGAAAAAGGATAGATACAGATCAGCGCTTTCCTAAAAGGAAGGACAGGCGCAGGGCGGCTTCGCCGCCGGCTCTTGTCATCAGGCGGTGCGGATAAAATACCTTCTTCATCCTTGCCGGAAGGGAATTGTCTTCGCTCACAAAGAGGGAGAGGATCTTCCTGTCCTTTTCGGAAAGCCTGTCTTTATACTGTTCATAGAATTCCCTGAGTCCGGCCTTTTCCCGTGCCAGGGCATCTCCGCCCAGTTCGTTTTTTACCCAGTTTTTCAGCAGAGAGGCATTGTCGGAATCACCTGCCGTGACGGCAGCATCGTGGCGGATGTGGTGGGCTGCGATCCGATTGTCGTACACGAGTCTGCCGAAGCAGACGGCGCAGCGCTGGAGACGGCGGTCGTGCATTTCCGTGGACGT
>JABUSX010000470.1 GCA_021442545.1 Eubacterium sp.
AGTCTATTCTGGTATTGATATTAAGAAAAATACATTTAACTTTTTGAAAAGAGGCTTTATATGACAACCATAAAAGATGTCGCAAAGCGGTCAGGTGTTTCTATTGCCACTGTATCCAATTATCTTAACCACACTAAACCTGTCAGCAAAAAGACTTCTCAAAAAATTAAAGCTGCCATTGATGATTTGCAGTATTCTCAGAACTTCTCTGCCAAAAGCCTGAAATCCCATTCTTATAACGATATCGGAGTTATCTTGCCGAATCTGACTGATTCATACTATGTACAGATGTTTCAAGGCATTGAAAATATTTTCCAGGACTCCGGATATTATGTTAATCTGGCATTTTCCTACGACATTCCGGATTACGAACAGAATATTGTTCACAACTTTCTCAAAAAACAAATCTGCGGCTTGATATTAGTCTCCTGCCAACCCAACAACTGGAAATTTTACTATGACTATTTTACTTCTGACCATAAACCACTGGTTCTGATCGATCGCAATATTCAGAACTTAGATACAAACTTTGTCTCTTTTGACAATTTCTCAATTATTAAAAGCATGACCACCGATCTTTTAAATTTCGGATATCGGGACACTTATCTGATGAGCGGTCCAACCAAATTCAGCTGCGAATCTGATTGTATAAGGGGTTTTCAGGAAGCATTTCAACAGAATTCCATAAACCTGGATCCGTCTTTTCTGTTAAAAACCAATTTAAGTAAAGAAGATGCATTTCGCAAAACCATCCAGCTGTTGAAAGAACGCAAACCCGACGCTATAGTCTCTACATCAGAATCCATGGCTACAGGAATTATCGAGGCATTTACGATTCTGGGATATCGAACAGAAGAGATTCCGGTTATTACGCTGGGAGAAGAGCATTGGAACTCTTATACCCACTCCATGACAAATGTTTCGGCCTCCAGGCCCGCTATAAAGCTGGGGCAGACCGCATCAAATCTTTTAATGGAACACCTCAAATCTCCGTTCACAAAAGAAAATGAACGGATTATTCTTAAGGACACCTCTCTGCAGAAACCCATGCCTCTTTTCAGAGCAGGAACCATCACGAATTCCCCCTCTGAAAGTAAGCAGCCTCAAAAAACGATTCGTGCCCTCATGCTGGATACACCTCAGGTTCATTCTCTTCAGGGATTGATCCGTAATTTTGAAATCAAAACAAATATCCATGTGGACATTACGATCCTGCCCCATCGCTATATGTATGAAAAGATATTGGAAAATCACAAACTGAAAAGCCAGAAAGAACAACCCTACGATGTGTTTATGTATGATATCCCATGGCTGTCATTGCTGGCCTCTGAGCATATTCTGGAAGACATCACTCAGCAGCTGAACCACATCGATCTGAACATCTTTCTCTCTGACTGCCTGAAATATTACAGTAATTATCAGCAGCATTATTATGGAATTCCGTTTATGTATGCACCGCAGATTTTTTACTACAGAAAAGATTTATTCGAAGATGCCGGTTTAAAAGCTGACTACGAAAAGCAGAATAATATAACGCTTCGTCCGCCTCTCACATTAAAAGAGTTTAATACCATTGCCGACTTTTTTACTAATAAGACAGATCGTATCGATTACGGGATCTCGGTGCCTGCTGCCTACGATGAATGCCTCGTTCCTGAAATCCATATGCGGCTTCGTGCATACAATGGGGATTTCTTTGACTCGAAAGGTAATATGGCCCTGGATTCCCAGCAGACATTAAAGGCGTATATCAATTTTGTACGTTCTGTTAAGGTTGCCAAACCTAATTATCGAAATGCTGACGATAACAGTGTCGTACAAGAATTTTTGCAAGGTGAAACCGCAATGCTGATAACATATCCGTCTTTTCTGACCAATGTTGTTGATTTGCGCCGAAGCAGCCTCGTTGGCTCCATAGGATATCACCACATTCCCGGTCGCTGCCCTCTTCTGGGAGGCTGGGGGATGGGGATCAGTACAGTTTCCCGCAGCAAAAAAGAAGCCTTCGAATTTTTGAGGTGGACCTGCGATGAGCAGGTGGCTAACTACCTGACTCTGTTAGGGGGTCAATCTGCAATTACTTCCACTCTTATGAATGATGAACTGATAAAGCTTTATCCTTGGCTTCCCCTTTATCATTCTACCTACGCTTACTGTAAGCCTCCTGTTTCACCATCTTTGAATCGCAATTCTCTGGTATCGCAGAACAACATAGATGCCATTATCTGCAAATGGATCTATGACTTACTGGATGACAAAATAGAAGTCCAGGATGCAGTTTCAAATACACGTCGAGAACTTGAAGAACTGTTAAAAAACAACGGGTGATCGATGAAACTCCGGCACACATGAACTTTCCGTACCAACACCGGGGTCGGAGTTACATCAACAATACACTGAAACGAGTCAATCGCGAGAGCAAACGACGAACCAGATCGATTGATGACATTCCCGGACAAATCAGGACAGCATCTTTATAAGGGTACAAGTCCGGCACTTCAACCCTGCCGCCTGATACAAATAAGGGATATGATCAGAATCACAGGAAAGACGCAGCCTGCCAGAAGCCCAGCCCTCAGGCTGTTGTCTGCAAGCTGTGTGACGTTTCCGACCAATAACGGCCCCACAGTTCCGCCGAGATCTCCTGCCATCGCAAGAAATGCAAACATAGCCGTTCCTCCCGTAGGTAATCTTTTGGTGGAAAGACTGATGGTTCCTGGCCACATGATTGCAACGGAACCGCCGCAGAGACTGCATCCGATCAAACCGATCATAGGATTTGACGACAATGCAGACATTAAATAGCAGATCAAACACAGTATCCCGGAACCCAGCATAAAATTCATAAGATTCAGCTTGTCTCCGTATTTCCCGTAAAGAGATCTGCAGATTCCCATCGCAGCGGCAAATATGCATGGTCCGACCAGATCTCCTGCTGTCTTTGATAAACCGACCGCAGCTTCCGCATAGGCTGAAGCCCATTGCGCCATGGATAATTCCGACGCACCTGCACAGATCATCAAAACAACAGCGATCCAGAAAACCGGAGTTTTAAACAGAGTTCCTATCCGTAACGGTTTTCCCTCTTTTACAACATTTTCTATGGGACAGGTTGCGAAATTAATAATATTAAACAGAGGAATAAGTGCCCATAAACACGCCAGCCACTTCCAGTTCTCAATTGAAAACACAGAAAAAAACAACGTGGATAAAACAATGACTCCTACCGACCCCCAGCAATAAAAGGAATGCAGCAGGCTCATTGCTGTCTCTTTATTTTCAAAAGGGCATGCCTCAATGATCGGACTGCACAGCACTTCTATAAGTCCGCTTCCGACCGCATAGAGAATGACGCTCACCAGAATTCCGACAAAAGGACTGCTGAAAACATCCGGAAGAAATGCCAGACTGATCAATCCTGCTGCCGAAAAAATACAGGACCATACGATGCTTATCCGATATCCGATCCTGTCCGCATATTTCGCGCAAAACAAATCTACTATAAGCTGTGTAAAGAAAAACACCGCGGAAATCAAGCCGATCGTTCCGAGCGGTATCTCATATGTTTTATGAAACTGCAAAAAAAGCAGCGGTGCAAAATTTGCGGAGATCGCCTGCGTAATCAATCCCAGGTAGCAGGCAGTTACGGTTTTTCTGTAGTTCTTTTTCATATGTAATCGATCAGAAGTTTATCTTTCAATTCTTATCAACAGCATCAATCACTCCCCAAGCTTCCACCCAAACTCATCATGATAGATCATCTGCCGTGTCATCCCCCCGTCTATGCAGATGTTTTCTCCTGTAATAAACCCGGCTTTTTCTGAAGCCAGGAACAGGACCATATTTGCGATGTCCCTGGGATCACCCACTCTTCCGGCGGGATGCTGATCTGCGTCCGGGCCTTCATAAACGGTATAGTCCGTATCGATCCATCCGGGTGAGATTGAATTGACTCTGACCTTTCCGGCAAGGCTTACCGCGAGGGCATGCGTTAATGCAGCTATGCCTCCTTTGGCCGCCGTATAGCTTTCGGTCTGCGGCTGGCTCATTCTGTCCCTGGATGATGAGATATTGATTATGGAAGCACCTTCTCCGAAGTATGGTCTGAAAAGTTTTGCCAGATAAAACGGTGCCGTAACGCCGACTCGCAAGGCATATTCGAATTCTTCATAACTGCATTCATCTATTCCTTTTGACAGGGGAATGGCGTTGTTGACGAGTACGTCTATCCTGCCGCTCTCGGAGATCACATGGCCGGCAAATTTCTCCAGCGTTTCTTTCCTGCTGATATCGCCGACGAAATGGCTGCCTTCGGCAATATCGATCACATACACGCGGGCACCTTCGCTTTTGAATTCCTCTGCTATACATTTCCCGATGCCGTTTGCTCCGCCGGTCACAACCACGACTTTTTCCGCAAAATCATATATCATCTTGAATACCTTTCCGGATAAAATGATCCGCCTGTTTCATGCCCTTCTGCAGCTGTGCAATCCGCATCATTTTATTCTGTCAGAACATTTCCGGACGAAACCATCCGCCTGCCTCATGATCTCCTGCAGATTTGTCAGATCCATGTCCACATTTTCTGTTTCCAGTGAATGGTTCGCGCCCTTCACTACATGATACGAAAAACCGGTTTCCCTTATCTTTTCCCGGAAAATCTGATGATCAAGCCATGGATCCTGATCCCCGTGAAATACGATACAGGGTTCCTGCATGACCTGGAACGACGCTTCCACCGGAGTAAAATATATAAATCTCGGGTGAAGCCCGTGTTTCAGAGCATATGCAGAGGCAACGGCCGTTCCCACGCTTTTCGAAACAAACAGGATATCCTCCCGATCCCAGCCTGTTCCTTCCAGGATTTTTTCTGTCTGGGTCAATGCCTCTTCAAATGCCTGCCGCATTTTCCCGGCGTCCCCTTTTATTCCGGATCCGAAGCCGCCGTAGCTGACATCCAGGATCTCATAACCATACCCGGAAGCAAGTTTTTTGCTGAAATACAACAGCGGTTTATCGGTGTGATAGCCGATTCCCGGGAAAATAACGGCCAGTTTCTTCTTCATTTTCTCTGCTCTCCCTGTAATTGAAATAATTACTTTATGCTTTATATATGATTTATGTAAGTTTTAGGAATGTTGATTCGCGATATCTGCACCAAATCCCTGTAAAGCGTTACCGGCAGCCGGCATTACCACCCAGAATCATTCTTAAGGATATCTATCATTTCAAACGGAGTTACAATAAAATCCCGTATCGGATAATGTTTTATATTTCCGGTGATGAGATAGGCATCATCACCTCTTTCGATCTGCTCTTGCCGCTTTGATTTCTGCATTTATTTCATCTAAAGACATTTCCGGTTCATCTGCCATCTGCTCTCTTGCCAGATAAAAAGCGTTCAAAGCGTCTCTTCCGGTTATTATCTGATCCGGCAGGATAGCTTCAAAGGCAGACCTCTTACCTGTAAACTGCGTTCCATAAACATACGAAAAGCAGTTGGCAAATCCATTCCCAACTGTTCATAAATATCCGACACCTTCTGTTTTAACGCTTTGTTCACCCAGAATCGTATTAATACTTGTTCCGCCATTATAATTTCCTCTTCACACTTATTATATTTTAATGAACTATTATACCAGACTTTTCATTATTGACATTATATCGGCAGACCGTTACAATAATGACGGAAGAAGGTGATGGTATGACAATAAAGGAAACTCTCAGGGATAAAAGCATGTCTATCTACAAGCTGTCAAAAGCCAGCTCTATCCCCTATGCAACGTGCAATGACATTGTAAATGGAAAATCTCAGCTTGAAAAATGCAGTGCAGAGACGGTTTATAAAATTGCTCATGCACTCGGAGTTTCAATGGAATCAATACTTTCCCCTTGCTTTATAAAACGCAGCAGCTTTGAAAATTTCAAAAGTACGATATGTCATCATGTGAAAGAAATGGGCGACATAGATTTTATCATCGACACATTGGAAAGCCAGAATATCCGTCTGTATTTTGACCGGAAATGGTATCCGGAATGTCTGTATCTTCTTGCCATGCTGGATTATATCAGCAAAGAAAACGATGTGCCTCTTTGCGATGAGTATGACGACATTCGCAGATGCAGGCTGGAAAAGGTCGTATATCCGTCAAGCGTACTTGCGTTATCTGCCGCATCCAAAAATGCCAACGTATTGAAAAACGCTGAAGCAGCGGCTATTCCGGAATTCAAAAGATTTAACATCATTGAAAGCGATATAAGAAATGTCATCTGAAAAACAAATTGAATTTACCAGGGATAATATTGATATCTATCTGAAAGAAATCGCAAAAGAATACCGAAAACAAATCGGTAAAAATATGCCTGCGGAAATCATCCTGATTGGGGGCGCTTCCGTACTTGTGAATTATGGATTCAGAAATATGACAACAGATATCGATGCTCTCATCCAGGCAGCCTCCGTGATAAAAGACATTATCAACCATGTCGGAGATCATTACGGACTTCCGAACGGATGGCTGAATCAGGACTTTATCCGAACAGAATCCTATTCTTCAAAACTTTCCGGATTTTCCGAATATTACAGAACCTATTCCAATGTTCTGACTGTCCGTACGGTAAGGGCGGAATATCTGATTGCCATGAAACTTCGCTCCGGAAGGCAATATAAAAGTGACCTTTCCGATGTGCTCGGCATTCTTGCAGAACACGAAAAAGCCGGTACTTCTATTTCTTTGGAGAACATACAACAAGCGGTCATCGATCTTTACGGAGACTGGAATACTTTGCCGAAACCTTCTCGTAATTTTATTCACAACGCTATGAAGAATGGACGTTTCTGTGAACTGTATGCACAAACACGTATCGAAGAAAGCGAAATCAAAGATCTCCTGGTTCATTTTGAAAAGGATTATCCGGGTGCGGCAAAAGAGGAAAATGTAAACGAAATAGCAGAAAATCTTCAAAGGCATAATAGCCGGGCATCCATCCTTGCGAAACTAAGAACGATAAAAAATCAGACTGATTAACTATACCTGAAACCCTTGTATATCTCTTTTCTTTTTCTAATATCTATCACCTGAGAGTTTTCAAAACTACGGACCTGGAGAAGATAATGGCGAGCACCTTTTCCCTTACCTGGCTGGGAACCAATTCCTTCAAAGTAAAAACGCCGGAAACGGAATTTCTTGTCGATCCTTTTGTGTGCCTTGACAAGGCGGAGCATCGTAATTCGCTTAGGGATTTTCTGGATGTCCCCGCCATCTTCATTACGCACGGGCATTTCGACCACCTGTGCCACGTTCCGCTTATTCTGAAACGCCAGCCGACGCGTGTGTTCTGCACGGAGCGTCCGGCCGCGTCTCTGCTGAATGCCCTGATCTCATCCGGCACCGGCAAAGACGAAGCAAAGGAACTTTGCAGGGACGTTGTCACGATCGCACCGGGCAGCGAATTTGACTTCGATGACGTACATGTCCGGGTCTTTCAGGGAAAACACATCCGATTCGATCTCGGATTAAGTTTAAAAACCTTACTCCCTTCCAATATTGCCCGCGCTCCGAAAAACGTCCCGCACATATTGAAGCTGCACCCCAGATACCCGGAAGGCGGTCAGACGATCCTTTATGACATGGAATCGGCCGGAAAGCACATTCAGTTTCTGGGGAGTCTGGACTTAGCCGATGTTGAATATCCTCGAAATGCTGATCTGCTGGTCATGCCCTATCAGGGCAGAAGTGACATGGTTCCCTCGGCCCGGAAAGTGATCCGGCGACTGAAACCGAAGCGGATCCTGTTATCACATTTTGACAACACATACCCGCCGCTGACTCATTCGATTGATACAGGGGGTCTGGAAAAGATGATGAGGGAGGAATTCCCGGAGATCGGATTTACAATTCCGCAGTTCAGAGCGTCGATACAGATTTGAGTATCGGCGTTTTCAACTCATGCGTTTATAATATCACAGCAGAACCGAAAATCAAAAAACGCAGAAAGTCCGGAATGAAACAGCCGGAATGAAGCACACGGCCGGACAGGAACCCCTGCCCGGCCGCAGCCATATTTTAAATCTGTTTTTAACTTACTTTTTGATCTTCAGTTTCATCGCTTTGCTCCATCCGGAGAAGTAATTCTTTCCGCCAGCCGTCTTATAGGTGCGGATCCG
>JABUSX010000441.1 GCA_021442545.1 Eubacterium sp.
ACTTACCTTCACGGATTTTGCATGGGACGAAGCTCTTATTACCACAGTCAAACCTGCATAAGCCGGCATTCAGGAGATAAAAAACCACGAAGCGGCCGGAAAACAGGCCGGATCGGAATACAGATGATGAGAATAAAGAAACTTACAAACCGGATAATACGCAGACTGCGGGAACAGCGGGGGGAATCCATCTCCGAAGTTCTGATTGCGTCCCTGATCGTAGCACTCGGCGGCGTTGCTTTTGTGTCGATGGTCACCGTGTCGCGCACCGTGATCGCACGCTCCGGCGAGGGCTACACGAAGTGGATGACCGAGCGGAACATCATGGAAGAGATCGAATCCTGCGAAACGGCCGGAGACGTGCCGTCCTTTGAAGAGATCGAAACCGGGAACGGAAGGATCCTGATCACGGCTCCTGAGGGACAGCCGGTCGAAACGCCCTTGCTCGGGAGCGCAGAAGATGTGACGACCTACGAGGGAGATTATTTTTGGGCTTTTAAGGGGTCGGCCGCTTCTTCGGGAGTAAGCGGAGGAGAGCCGGGAATAAGCTTCGGCTTCTGATCAGGAAGCGTATCTGCCGGAACAGATGAATGAACACCTGGAGGAACACCTGGAGGAACACCTGGAGGAACACCTGAAGGAACACCTGAAGGAACACCTGAAGGAACACCTGGAGAAACACCTGGAGGAACACCTGAACAGGTGCGTTCCCGGAAAGATAACAGTGAAACAGATGATTTCCCGGAACGGGAATCGAATTGCTTTTCGTGACGAGACGAGAAAAGATATATGAAGAAGCTCAAAAGAAAACTGAATAGTTCTTCCGGTTTTTCCATGACGGAGCTTCTGGCGGCACTGCTGATCGCCTGCATGGTCATGATGCTTGTGGGCGGCGGGGTTCTTGTCGCCGGCAGGGTTTATAAGGAAGTCAGCCGGAAGTCCGATGCACAGACGC
This sequence comes from Eubacterium sp., assembly GCA_021442545.1. Lineage (GTDB taxonomy): Bacteria > Bacillota > Clostridia > Lachnospirales > Lachnospiraceae > Bilifractor. Next base: position 956 of record JABUSX010000441.1, read on the forward strand.
TTCTTGCCACATCGGTTTCGACTCTGACGAAGGAACTGGTCAGCGCTTCGAATCTGACCGTAAACGGAGATTCCTGCTCCTTCTATTCCGAGAAGCGCGGCTGCATGGAAGAGATCTTCAATGATGCGGAAAACGGCATCAGCCTGAGGCTCACCGAAACAGGTACGGGACCGGAAGCGGGCACGGTGACCGTGATGCCGCTTGTGACAGACAAGACCAGAACGCTCGGGCTGATCAATCAGATCAGCGGCATAAGTCTTTCCGGGCAGGACAATAAAAACACGAGCTTCCTGCTTCAGGTAAAGCTCGGAGAGGACATCCTGGAAGAACAGGAAGTCACGGTGCACAGCATAAGTGCCGGAAACAGCTGAAGCAGAAACGAAAAAGTTCAGCATCTGAGCTGAATTGTTTCGGGATGTTTCATGGACTATACAGGTTAAGTGGATATGGTGAATGCCATGATGTTCAGAAGGATCAGAAAAAATAAAAAAGGTTTTACGCTGGCCGAGACCCTGATCGCCATCGCGATCATCGGGATCGTTTCTGCCATTGCTTTCGGAGGCGCAGCCGCCAGACAGAAAGATTCGGAACTGATGGAGCTGGACAGCGCAGCCAGATCTGTTTTCGTGGCGGCACAGAATCACGCGGCGGCTTCGCGTGCTTCCGGTGTCTGGAACCGTTTCGTGAAGGATGCTCTGGAATCAGGATCTGCCGGGACGGCTCTCGGAACGCCGATGGAGATCATGCCTTCGGATGCACCGGAAGGCATGACTCTCGATAACATGTATTCCGTACGGGTTGGCAGGGATACGCCGGAGGGCAGCATCGTGTCGCTGCTTCTGCCATATGGTGCGATCGATGAATCTCTTCGCACCAACAACAATATCGTGATCGAATACAACGCCTCGAACGGTGCGGTCTATGCGGTCTGGTATGCCAAAAACGGTCCGGCCGTTACGTCGAACACCGGGCGCGGAACGAGCAGTGAAGCGAAAAACGTCCGCAAAAACAGCGATCCGATGATGGGATATTACGGCGGTGCTGCGGCGGCAGACGAGGAAGAGGAAGAAGGGGAGATAAAGTATTTCAGCGTCAGCATCCGGAATGCCGAAACGCTTGAACTGCATATCTGCGATTACAATACGGATTATAAAGAGGGCGAAGGCCTGAAGGCCGTGCTTACGGGTGTCACGAGCGGAGCAAGCCAGGAACTCGACATGACGCCGGCTGATTCAGAACTTAGCTTTACGAAATATGAATACCTTCTTGACAGCGTTACCGGAGAAGGAGAGCATTTCCGGGAACTTTTCAACACAACCTATGAAGGGACCTTTATTCCGGGCGAAGACATCAAGGTTACGGTCACAGTCGAAAAGGGAAAGAAAAAAGTCACAAAGGAACATACCGACAACAGCCTCTTTGAATCGGTGACCGGCAACAAGGCTTCCGTCGGGAACGGACGTCATCTGCAGAATCTGGCATCGTCTGTTTCCGGACTGAATGAAAATACGGTCAATCCGGTCATCCGCAGTGCGGTCATGACAAGAGACATTCTGTGGAGCGGAACCTCCGGAGCGGTGACGGCGAGACCCTTCCTTGACGGAGAGGAACGTACGGCTGTTTACGATCTGAACGGAAATGCCTATACCGGACAGTTCCTTTCGGTCAGCAATGCGGCACTTTCCGCGTTCGACGGCAACTATAAGACGATTGCGAATCTGAATATCCGTGCAAACGCAGATCAGGCAGCCGGTCTGATCGGGGAAGCAGAGACGGAAGAAATGACGATCCGGAACGTGCAGCTGGCAGATCCGTCAATCTCTGCGGACGGAGATCCGGTTTATGCCGGTACGCTTCTCGGAAACGGCGGCACTTCCGACCTTACGGTCGAAGGCTGCAGAGTCGACTTCACCGGAGCAGCGGATCTGCAGACAGGTGCTTCTTATGCAGGCACTGCGGTCGGTCATGCCGGTACCGGCAGTTTCATCAGCATCAGCAGTCTGACCGTGACCGGCTCATCGGGACTTTCCGTGCAGGGAGCAGGGCAGACCGGCGGTGTGATCGGAGCGGCAGGCGGGAGCAATTCTTCGCTGAATTTGGATAATGTATCGGTTTCGGTCGGAGGCGGCAGTGCTCTGAATGTGACAGGCGGAAGAGCGACGGGCGGTCTTATCGGGGAGATCGCAGCGGGAAAAACCGCTGTGATCGACAGTGCTTCCGCAACGGGCGGCGGCAGCGGTGATCTTGTTCTGGAAACGTCTTCGGAACAGTCTGCCTGCGCAGGCGGCCTGATCGGTTCGGTAAACGGCGGTGCCGTTACGGTGCGGAACTGCTATGCCACGACCTATGTCCGCGGAGTGAGCGGAGCAGGCGGCCTGATCGGTTCCTTCCGGGCAGGCAGCGGTTCGAAGATCGTGAATTCCTATGCCGGCGGCCGTACGGCCAGAGACGCGGAAAAAGACAATAACAGTACCTATATCGAGAGCGCAGATGCAGGCGTCCAGGGCCGCTGGAACGTGATCAGTGATTATGCATCGCTCGGACAGGCGGGCGGTTTTATCGGATACGTCAGTTCGGGCGTTTCCATCGCCAACTGCTATTCCACGGCTTCGGCATATAACAGCGGTGCCGGTGCTGCGGGCGGCTTTATCGGACAGGTTGACGGTTCGGTTTCCGTCTCGGACTGCTACTGCACCGGCCGTGTTTCCTCAGGGGATGAGGAAAGCGCCGGCTGCTTCATCGGTCTGAACGGAGGCGCGGCGGAACAGAATACCTTCTATCTGGCAGGCATCAACTCCGGAATCGAAGCTTCCGGAAGCAGGTCACAGACGAAGTCATCGGCAGAGAAGACCGAGGACGGCACGGAGGGAACGCCCTTTGCAAAAGGAGCATCACCGGCCTATATCTATAACGCGAATATTGAAGAAGCCGCATATCCCTATACTGTTGTAAACGGCGGAGCACACTACGGTGACTGGCCTTATCCGGGAGAGGAGGGTGAGACCACCTTCGTCGTGCGTAAAAAAATGTTCCATCGTTATTACGATGATTTCGGTCAGAATGAATACAGAGACGTTCCTTTTGAACAAAACGAAACTACACAGATCAATCCGTCTAAGATCAAGGTTTATGTCTATTCCTATACGGATGACAAGACGGATCTGCAGCCGGTCTATGACAAAGACGGAAACAGGGTGGAGGGTGAACTTTCGCACCAGACCGCACATTCAAAGGAATGGGAGTGCAGATTCGAAGATCTTCCGGAAAAGGACGAATCCGGAAAGACGCTCCATTATGTCGGACGGGAAGTGAATACGGACGGACAGCCGGTCATGCAGGACGGCGGTTTCTATAATGACCTGCATTACGGAACCTTCCTTGTACAGTACGACGATTCCGAAGAACCCACAGAGGAAGGGGAGGTCATCTGTACGATCAGCAATATTCTCGAAGGCGTGCGCATAAGAGGTGAGATCGAATGGATCGACCTGGATGCGGGAAAGCGTCCTGCCTCCGTTACACTGCAGCTTTATAAGGGAAATGCCTATGTTTCCGGTACGAAGATGACGGTTTCCGGCACCGGAAGCATCTGGACCTACAGCTTCAAAGATAAAAAGAATAACGACATCTACTACCCCCTGCGGGATGATGCCGGCAATATTGTGAACTATGAGGTGAGAGAGAGCGTTGTGGACGGTTATATCCGCTCCGTTTCCCCGAAAGAAGGAGATCCCTTCTTCCAGTACATAACGAACAGAGTCTGCTATTACGTCTACTATTATACGGGAGAAGGAACGGGCAAGGTCCTTACCACACAGGAATACAGCCTCGTACCGGACGGACAGGGCGGCTATACCTATCCGCTCCTCAGTACGAAGGGCGTGATCTATCGTCCGGGAAATGAACGTGTCGTGTCGCACTGGAACTATAAATCAGGCGGTCAGACAATAGAGTATCCATACAACATGGATCTTCAGCCGGAAGCACAGAATTATGTCACGAAGGATATGAACCTGACGGCCTATATCGAAACGGCACATACGATCACGTACAACACGATGGTGCCGGGCGTTTATGTGGAATCCCAGGTCTATCTGCCGGCCGAGACAACAAGGGCACCGCAGTCTCCTTCCTTCGAGGGACTGATCTTTGAAGGCTGGTATACAGAGCAGGAATGCCGGAATCCGTTTACCTTCGGCAGTACGATCAGTCAGGACATTACACTTTATGCGAAGTGGTCCTCGGATTCGAAGGCGGCTTACCGTGTCATTCTCTGGGCGGAGAGCGCATCAGATGTGCGTCTGACCGATGCGGCGGGAAATGATCTTCCCTTCGAGAGAACCTTTGATTATTACGAATCGCATCAGATCACACCGGATAAGAGTACCGTATCCATCTTTGAAAGCGTAGACCGGTTTGTCGAAGAAGGAGGAATCTCACAATATCTGAGAGCCTGTCCGGAAGGCTTCTATTATGCGGGATGGAATTCCAGAAACACGGTATTCCGTGCGGATGGGACAACTGTTATCAACGTGTATTTCAACCGGTGTAATTTCGATATTGCATTCCATAATATACCAACGACGGTGATCGAGCCTGAACAGGTTACGGCAAAGAAAGGTGCATTTGATTCAAATTACTACATAAAAACCATATACAAGATAACAAACGAGAGCGGAAAAGCCTACAATTCGACTTACGGGTATCTGTATACGGACGAGAGTCTGAACACGATTCTGCCGTACAGCAGCTTATCCAATAATCTGAAATGTTATATAAAGACCCAGAAAACCATCAGCTATACAGATGTCTATCATGGGCTGTATAATCAGGCTTTCTCCACTTACGGGTATAAGTGGAAGGGTGATTATGAGTGGCGATATTCGGAGTCTATTTTCGGAGGGACACTGACATCCTTATTCATGTTCTGCTCGGATGAGGCAGTAAAGAACAATGATACGTATACGCTGAATCTGTATTACTGGAAAAAGATGAATACGGACACCGATCTGTATTTCTACAGGGAAGATCCGGACAATCTCGGTACTTACGAGCTTTCGGATACCGTACCTGTCGACTGGGGATGGTTCGGTACATTCTTTACCTTCTCTGAAAAATACAACGGGTATACCATCAGCCAGTACAGCAAGAGCGATACCTCAACACCGGGGACATGGTATCCGGCCAGAGACGGAGAAACGATCGGCATAGGAAAGAACCTGCATCTGCGGTATTCAGTCAGAAAATACGAGCTGACCTTTGACAGTCAGATCCTTTCCGGAGATCAGTATCTCAGAAAAACAGAGGTGCCCTTTGAAAAAACAATGTCAGAGTACAGCGGAACCGAGCCGATGCTCGGACAGGATACGATCGAGCAGTATGCGGCAAAACACGGAATGAGCAGTGCAGTCCGCACGACGGCCGGTGATTCCTGGTATCTGGACCGTGAATCTACGATCAAAGCATCCTGGCTTTCGACGCTCTATCTGAACGGCCGTTCCTTCGGTTCTGCGGTGCAGTATTATGACGGCGGAAATCTCTTCATGACGATCGTAACCTGCGGTGACGGAAGCCGTGTCTTTATCGATGGCAGCGGAAAGATGTTCAAAGGCTGGTTTAAGGATATGGCAGGTGAGCAGCCCTTTGATTTTGAAGGAACGATGCCGCTTGGTAATGTCGTGTCCTACGGATACTGGCAGATCCCGCGGGTATGGATCTCCTTCGATCTGCAGGGCGGTTCTGCACCGGCCGGAATTTCGGCAAGCATCTACGATCCGCAGGATATCACGGTCAATTCCACCGACGAACTGATGAGACCGGTTCCGGATCCCGTCAGGGAAGGATATGATTTTGCCGGATGGATCGATGAAAACGGAAGACCTGCAAACTTCGGTGCAAAATTTGCGGCAGATGCCACCTTCTATGCAGACTGGATCAGCACCACGGAAGCTTATTCCATCACCTACGATGCAAACGGAGGCAATGCTGCAGCACCGACAGATACGGCGAGGTATCTGCAAAATGCAAAAATCCGGCTCCTGGATTACGGCGGCAGAAAGGGAAAAGCGGAATTCATCGGATGGAATACGGAAGCCGACGGCTCCGGACAGGCGTACTATCCGGGACTGACCTATACGATGGGGACAGAAGATCTGAAGCTGTACGCACAGTTCGGAGAAGGTTAATTAATAAAAAAAGGAGGTGCGGAAATGAGAAAACAAATCAGAATATTAACAGCGGTTCTGGTAAGTACCGCACTGATCATACCGGCCGCTTCGATCGGGGCGGAGGAAGAAAAAATGACAGAAGCTTCTTCTGTAAGCATGCTGTCTGAAGAACAGTACAAAGATTCCGGAAATCAGAATCCTTCTTCAGAATCCCTGGAGAACAATATGCCGGATGTTAACGAATCCATCTTCCATGTCACCGCGGATGAAGAAAACAATTCTTCATCCGGTTCGGGCATGGATTCGGAAGACGGTTCATCTTCTGTGTATTACGATTCGGAAAGTGGTTCTTCATCCGGTTCCGATAATTCGGAGAACGGTTCTTCTTCCATATTCTATGATTCGGAAAACAGTTCTTCAGAAACTTTCGAAGATTCCGAAAGCGGTTCTTCCGACTGGAGAGAGGATATTTATTCAACGGAAGACGAAGACACTGATGCAGATCCGGGCTATTCGATCTACGATGATGTTATGGATGCAGATGACATGTCGGAAGAGACTGAAGACGGGGGTAACGAAGATACCGGTAAAAACAAGGATAAAGATAATATTAAAGAAGACGAAGAAGAAACAGATGAGGAAGAAGAATTTGATCCCACAAGGATCAGGATCAGCTTCGCCGATGGCTTCATGCCCCAGATGATCGTCTATGAGGCGGATCGGGAAGACGGAGCATCGGAATACGGATGCATCCTGGATGACAGCGGAATGGCGGACTTCCTGTACAATAAATTTTATATGCCGGCTATTCTGGGAAGTGCCAGTGTTGATTACAATGATCTGGAAACCGAACGGACAGGAAATATTTACGGCAATACGATTCAGAACGGACTCGTCTCCTACGATCGCCTGAAATTCGTCGGCTATGATGCCTGTGTTTATGTCTATGGGGAACCGGTTGCGGTCACAAACGAGATGAGGGAAGAAAAACCCGGAATCAAGGC
>JABUSX010000257.1 GCA_021442545.1 Eubacterium sp.
GTGTATGAGGTGACTGTCTGGGGTGATATGTACTGGCAGCAGAACGCCGAAACACATGCTTATCAGTTTATCAGCCGCATTGACGGTGGATACCCGAAAGCAACCAGGATGACGATCGAAGGAAAAGAATACATTTTTGATCAGGATGGATTTGCTGTTCTGGACACCGGTGCATATCTGGATCTGCAGACCGGCGAAGCGGTCGTGATCGTATCAACCGGAGATGACACCTCTGAAGCTTCCCCGGACGTGCAGCAGACCGAAGAAACAAAGGACGCCGGAAAGGCAGAATAACCGGAAACGCAGGGATAATTTCAGAAATTCCGGTAATTTCCGGAGTGAATTGATTTGTTATACAGAACAGCGAGGAAAATACATGCCTGATAAAGTAAGGATTGTTGTTGATGCCATGGGCGGGGATTATGCTCCGGCTGAACCCGTCAGAGGTGCGATAGAAGCACTTCAGAAAAGCGATCGGATCGAAGTGATCTTTACAGGTGAGGAAGAGAGGATCCGCCAGGTGCTGGCGGATCTCTCTTATCCGAAAGACAGAGTTCGGATCGTTCCGGCCACACAGATCATCGAGACGGCAGAACCGCCTGTAAAGGCGATACAGTCTAAGAAAGATTCTTCTCTGGTGAAGGGTCTGCAGCTGGTGCATAAAGGGGAAGCGGATGCCTTTGTTTCCTCAGGAAGCACGGGAGCCGTGCTTGTAGGAGGACAGGCGATCGTTAAGAAGATCCGCGGTGTCATGCGCGCGCCTCTTGCTCCGCTGATTCCCACAAATAAGGGTGCATCTCTTCTGATCGACTGCGGGGCCAGCGTGGATGCACGTGCAGCTCATCTGGTGCAGTTTGCCGTTATCGGATCCATTTACATGAAAGAGGTTCAGGGAATTCGGAATCCCCGCGTTGGTCTGGTTAATATCGGTGCCGAGGAGGAAAAAGGAAACGCGCTTTGCAAAGAAGCTTTTCCGCTTCTGCAGGCCTGCAGGGAGATCAACTTTGTCGGAAACGTGGAAGCCCGCGATATACCGAAGGGAGCGGCAGATGTGTACGTTACCGAAGCCTTTGTCGGAAATGTGATCCTGAAGCTGTACGAAGGGGTCGGAAGCGTTCTTCTTTCCACGGTTAAACAGGCTATCATGAGTTCTCCGAAATCGAAGATCGGAGGATTGCTCATCAAATCAGAACTGAAAAAAGCTCTTGCGGATTTTGATCCGCACGCCCATGGAGGTGCCCCGCTTCTTGGTCTGCGCGGACTGGTTGTAAAAACACACGGAAGCTCCAGAGCTCTGGAGTTCTGTAATACACTCCTTGAATGTGTACAGTTTCACGATCAGGATGTGAACGGAAAGATTCAGGCGTACCTGTCAAAAACAGAGGAATCCTGATTTTCATTGTGACGCAGCAGTATAAATACTCTGGCCGGAATTCAGATCAGAATGCAGGAAGGAGTGGTTTTACGATCCGGTAAAACCACTCTTTTCTTGTTTTCGGGAAACATATAGGATAAAATACTAAAGTTAAGCATAAAGAAGCCTTATATGTTTCAGAGAATGATTCGTCCTGTAGTCAGGAAAAACGAGGTGTCGTATTCTGTTTCGGGAAAAGAGTCAGATATACGGCAATGAAGAAGCAGAACAGGATCGAAAGAATGAAAGAAGACAAGATCCGTATTATTGAAAAGAAGATCGGCTATACGTTCCGGGATCGAATACTTCCTGAAAAAGCATTTCGTCACAGCTCGTATGTGCATGAAAACGGGATGACACATCTGGATTGCTATGAACGTCTGGAGTTTCTCGGAGATGCAGTTCTTGAACTTTGTGCAAGCCGTTACCTGTATCAGAATTTTCCGGAGGAGCCGGAGGGATCTCTGACTCGCAGGCGTGCCGCACTTGTCTGTGAACCTGCGCTTGCCGAAAAGGCAGCTGATCTGGGGCTTGGAGAATGTCTGGAACTCGGAAAGGGAGAAATAAAATCCTCCGGTCATAAGAAGCCGTCGATTCTCTGTGACGTAATTGAAGCATTGATCGGTGCCGTTTACCTGGACGGAGGTTTAAAAGCAGCAGAAAACTTTGTGTTTCGGTATGTTCTGTCAGATCCGGCTGAAGAGGCCGTATTTAAAGATCATAAGACACTTCTTCAGGAAAGGCTGCAGATGGGAGGCAGTCTGCAGCGTGTGGAATATAGAACGAAGGCCGTTTCCGATGCGGAACCGGATGAGGCCTTTTTTTCGGAAGCCTGGTTTGACGGAAAAAAACTGGGGCAGGGAACGGGGCGTTCCAAAAAAAATGCGGAGCAGCAGGCTGCCGGAGAAGCTTTGAAAAGATTACATTAATACCAGAGAGATCGAAAAGAGCACGGGCATGTATCTGAAAAGAATTGATATGCAGGGATTCAAATCCTTTGCGGGTAAAACAAAACTGGAGTTTCATGACGGAATCACCGGTATCGTCGGGCCGAACGGAAGCGGAAAAAGCAATGTTGCCGATGCAGTCCGCTGGGTTCTCGGCGAACAAAGCGCCAGGCAGCTGCGCGGCGGAAATATGCAGGATGTCATCTTCGCGGGAACGGAAAACCGCAGACCGCTGGGATATGCTTCGGTTGCCATCACGCTTGACAACAGTGATCGTCAGCTCAAGGTTGATGCGGAAGAACTGACCGTTGCACGCCGTCTGTATCGTTCCGGAGAAAGTGAATACCTTTTGAACGGGCGGAACTGCCGTCTGAAGGATATACAGGAACTTTTTTACGATACAGGTATCGGAAAAGAAGGCTATTCCATTATCGGACAAGGGCAGATCGATAAGATCCTTTCCGGAAAACCGGAAGACCGAAGAGAGCTTTTTGATGAAGCGGCGGGAATCGTCAAATTCAAAAGGAGAAAGACGGCTGCTCTCAAAAAGCTTGAGCACGAAGAAGGAAATCTGGTTCGTGTAACAGATATCCTGAATGAAATCACTTCTCATCTTGGACCGCTGGAGTCACAGGCACAGAAGGCAGAGACCTATCTGACAAAACGGGACGAAATGCGTCAGAAGGATATTCAGCTGTATCTGGCGGAATCCGGTTTTATACGGGAACAGCAGGAGAAGCTGGCAGAAAGCACCGGCATCACGGAAGAGCAGTTTCGTGAGACTTCGGAGGTGCTTTCAAAAACACGGCTGGAATACGATCAGGTTGAGGGAGAACTGGATACACTCGATACAAAGATCGGAAAAAACCGGGAAGATCTTCAGAAAGCTGCCCTGCTGAAACAGGAATACGAAGGAAGCGTAAACCTTCTGGAAGAGCAGATTCATGCGTCGGAAACCAATGCGGCTTTGTTTGATTCCAGAATGGAACAGATTCTGCAGGAGACGGATAGATGGAAACTGACAAAGGAAGAACAGATTACGGAACGGAACGCACTCCGGAAGGCAGGTGAAGAAGCCGAGACAAAGAAAGCGGCAGCAGAGGATGCGGTTCAGAGGATTCGAAAACAAATATCGGAAAAGACAGAATCGGCTGAACAAGGTCGTGAGGATACAATCAAACTCCTGAATAAACGAACAGACCTGCGGGAACAGATAAGGCATTATGAGACGCTGACAGAACAGGCAGAGCTTCGGAAATCGGAGCTTTCTGCAAGGCTTCTGACGCTTCAGAGGGAAAAAGAAGACAGAGAAAACGAAGAACAGTCGCTGGCGGATGCACTTTCTGCTGCGGAAAAGAAGGCTGCCGAAAAACAGGAAGCAATCGAAGAAAATACGAGAACGATTGAATTACTGCGTGAACGGATCAATCGGAACGAAGAACGGCTGGAGGAAACGAGAACCGCATTTCACAGGGATTCATCTCAGCTGGAGTCTTTGCGGAATATCGCTGAGCGCTATGAAGGGTACGGCAACAGCGTTAAGAAGGTAATGGAACAGAAACACTCTCAAACCGGCATTCTGGGAGTTGTTGCTGACCTGTTTAAGACGGATAAAAAATATGAAACTGCGATAGAAACGGCGCTGGGCGGTTCATTGCAGCATGTCGTGACGGACAATGAAACAACGGCAAAATATCTGATCGAATATCTGAAGAGAGGACGCTTCGGGCGCGTGACCTTCCTGCCTCTTAATGCAGTCCGCCCGGACGGGCACGCTCTGTCCGGTTCGCTTCTGGAAGAAAAGGGTGTTCTCGGGAAAGCAGAAGATTTGGTGCATACAGAGGAACGTTTTAAGCCGGTTGCGATCCGGCTGCTTGCCGGAACACTCGTTGTGGACAACGTCGATCATGCCATTTCCATAAGCCGGAAATATAATCGTTCCGTGCGTATTGTTACCCTGGATGGTGAACTTTTGAATAAAGGCGGTGCCATGACAGGCGGTTCCTATAAATACAACAGCAGCCTTCTGGGAAGAAAAAGGCAGCTTAAGGAACTGGAAGAGAGTGTCAGGAAACTGCAGCGGGATATCGGCTCGATCCAGAGTGAACTCAATGCGGACAAAGAAAAAAGAGGCATTCTCCGGGAAGAGGGATCGGCTCTTTCCGATGAACTTCAGGAACTTCTGCTCGAGCAGAATACGGCCAGACTCAATATGGAAGCAGGTGCGGAAAAAACGGCTTCCATCCGTGAGGAATGCGGCCGCCTGAGAGATGAAAATCTTCGGATCGATGCTCAGGTCGATGAAACCGGAGAAACACTTTCACTGATCCGTGAGGAGCTGCAGCATTCGGAAGAAAGGGAAGAAGAACTTGCCCGTGTAATCCGGGAACAGGGTGAAGAGACGGAAAAACTGCAGAAGAAAGAAGAAGAGGCTGTTTTGCGGCAGGATGAAGCAAGACTGTCCTGTTCCGGAATTCTGCAGCAGCTTGCTTTCGTCGAGGAACGGATGAAAGATGCCGAAGCAGAGATCCTCAGACTCGAAAATGAAAAAACGGATCTGGAAAACAGCGTGAAGTCGGAAAGTGGTTCCATCGAGGAAAAACGATCGGAGATCGAGAGTACGCGTCTGAAGATAGCCGGTCTGGAAAAAACCATAGAGGCCGGAGAACAGGAAACGGAAGCTCTTCTCAGGGAAAAAGAGGAGCTGAATCAGACACATCGGGTCTTTTTTGAAAAAAGAGATGCTCTGATGGAACAGAAAAGCCGTCTGGAACAGGAACTTTTCCGGCTGAAAACGCAGGAAGAAAAACTTTCCGAATCCATGGAGCAGCAGCGGCTTTATCTGGAAGAAGAATATCAGCTTACGCCGGAACAGGCCGGTCATTATTCCTTTACAGAAACACCTTCCAGATCGAAACTGAAAAAAGAGATCGGAGCTTTGAAAGCCGAGATCCGCGCTCTGGGAAGTGTTAATGTCAATGCGATAGAAGAGTATCGTGAGCTGAAGGAGCGCCACGAACTGATGAGCACCCAGCATAAAGATATTGTGGAGGCTTCAGAGAAGCTGCATGGCATCATCAGGGAGCTGGATGCTTCCATGCGAAGGCAGTTCCGTGAAAAGTTCACCCTGATTCAGAAGGAGTTTGATAAGGTTTTCCGGGAACTTTTCGGCGGCGGAAAAGGCACGCTGGAGCTCATGGAAGATGAGAATATTCTGGAAGCCGGCATTCAGATCATATCGCAGCCCCCGGGCAAGAAGCTTCAGAATATGATGCAGCTTTCGGGAGGAGAAAAGGCTTTGACGGCGATCGCCCTGCTCTTTGCGATTCAGGATCTGAAACCGTCGCCCTTCTGTCTTCTGGATGAGATCGAAGCGGCACTGGATGACAGTAATGTCGGACGTTTTTCGACCTATCTGCATAAGCTGACAAAGAACACACAGTTCATCATTATCACGCACCGAAGAGGAACGATGGCGTCTGCGGACCGCCTCTATGGCATCACCATGCAGGAAAAAGGAATTTCCGCCATGGTTTCTGTGGATCTGATCGAGTCTCAGCTGGATGCATAAATAAAGAGAGGAATAAACCATGGCAGAAGCATATAATTCAGAAAAAAAGCGCGGTTTTTTCGGACGGCTGTTTGCCGGATTAAAAAAATCCAGAAACAAACTTCAGGAAAACCTGGATGAAGCCTTTGGCTGCGACAAGATCGATGAGGAATTTTATGAATGCCTGGAAGAAGCACTTGTTGCAAGTGATATGGGTATCGAAACGACCGAAACGATCATATCGAATCTGCAGGAACTGCTGGATGATCTGGAACTGACCAAACCGGCCGAATGCAAGCGGTACATGTGTGACTGCATTAAAAATCAGATGAAAACAAACGAGGCGGATTATGCTTTCGAAAAAACAAAATCCGTTGTTCTGATCGTCGGTGTGAACGGGGTCGGAAAGACAACAACGATCGGAAAACTTGCTTCAAAATATCGGCAGACCGGAAAAAGTGTTGTGATCGCAGCGGCCGATACCTTCCGTGCTGCGGCTCAGGAACAGCTGGCTGTCTGGGCACAGCGTGCGGGTGCGGAACTTGTGTCGGGGCAGGAGGGAGCGGATCCTTCCTCCGTCGTCTTTGATGCAATCCGTGCCGTAAAATCCAGAAATGCCGATATTCTTCTGATCGATACAGCGGGACGTCTTCACAATAAGAAAAATCTGATGAATGAGCTTGGAAAGATCTACAGGACGATAAAGCGTGAGTATCCCGAGGCTTACCTTGAAACCCTCCTTGTTCTTGACGGAACAACCGGGCAGAACGCGCTCTTCCAGGCCAGAAGCTTTTCCGAGGCTGCAGACGTTACGGGACTTGTGATCACCAAACTGGACGGAACTTCAAAGGGCGGTATTGCCGTGGCCGTTCAGTCAGAACTGAAAATTCCGGTAAAATATATCGGAGTCGGTGAACAGATCGAGGATCTGCAGAAGTTCAATCCCGAAGCCTACGTGGAGGCTCTTTTCGGATGAGCCTGGGAGTTCGGAAACGGCAGTATCAGAAAGAGATGGAGGGAATCCTGGAAGAGATACGGAACAGCGGAAGGGTTCCGACCTTGCTGCTGCACAGCTGCTGTGCTCCCTGCAGCAGTTATGTCCTGGAATATCTTTCGGAATATTTTGAGATCCGTAATTTCTTTTATAATCCGAATATCTCGCCTGAGGCAGAATACCGGTTTCGTGCCGAAGAGCTGCAGAGGCTGATTCGTGAAATGCCGCTGCGCCATTCCGTCAGCTTTGTGGAAGGACCTTACGATCCGGAACGTTTTTTTGAGGCGGCAAAGGGATTGGAAAAGGAACCGGAAGGCGGAGAACGGTGTCGTTCCTGTTTTCGTCTGCGCCTTACGGAAGCAGCGGAAAAGGCGAGGGAGCTGGGCTGTGATTTCATGACTACAACTTTGACGATCAGTCCTTTAAAGAATGCATCGCTGCTGAATGAGATCGGGGAAGAAGTCACAGCCGGAACCGGTGTACGCTTCCTTCCTTCGGATTTCAAAAAACGTGACGGATACCGTCGGTCAACCGAATTATCGAAGAAATACGAATTGTACAGGCAGTCCTATTGCGGCTGTATCTTTTCAAAAATGGAACGGGAAGAGAGACAGAAATAATAAAAGGAAAGGAGCGGTCACGTATGGCTCAGTTATGGGGCGGACGTTTCACAAAAGAAACCGATGCACTTGTTTATGAAGGAAATGCATCGATCCGTTATGATCAGAGACTTCTGCCTCAGGATATCGAGGGAAGCCTGGCGCATGCACGCATGCTTACCAGACAGGGTATTCTCACAGAAGAAGAGGGAGAACGTATTGAGGAAGGTTTGCGGGGAATTCTTGAGGACGTGAAAAACGGAGAACTTCCGGTAGATCTTTCCTGTGAAGATGTGCACAGTTTTGTGGAGGCAACGCTGACCGAACGGATCGGAAATGCAGGAAAGAAACTGCATACAGGACGAAGCCGCAACG
>JABUSX010000026.1 GCA_021442545.1 Eubacterium sp.
TTTCTGCCTTCTTTTTGCCAAAAAGAGGCAATTTTTGACAGGTGGATTGTTATTGCTGACATGTGGGGGTAAACTCAACTATGTAACAGTATGCATATAAGGCGTATTTTATCATTTTTGATATTTCCGATTACCGCAGTCCTGAAAATCTGAGTAATTAAAGCGGATCCGGAAGGCGTGAAAAGCCGGCGGGGCAATGAAACCGGCAGGCGAGAAGACCTTCGGAGAAACGGATCGGTCAGATGCGATCGGCGGAAATTTAAAAATAGAAACAAATGCCACTGATGTCATTTTTGAAAAAGGGGATTAGCTATGAAGAACTTTGAGAAGAACTGGAAAAAGTGGATAGCCCTTTTCATGGCCGTGCTGATGGTTATCGGTACCGTGTGGATCAACACGGACCGGCCGATGCAGGCTAATGAAGACGAGCAGTCCGCCGAATATGTTCCGGCTGAAGATCCGGGCAATTCGGTTGTGGAATTGAACCTTGAGCAAAATACGGTTCCGGAAGAAGTTGTTCCGGAAGTCGTAGAAGAGTATGCTTCTGACGCGATCGTGGAAGAGACCGCGCAGGAGATCGTTGAAGAGGCGGTCACAGAAGAGGTTGCTTCTGAAGTTGTTGAAGAAGCAGTCACAGAGGAGATCGTCGAAGCGGTCGAGGAAGCGATCGAAGAAGAGATCATTAAAGAAGAGATCGCAGAAGAGATCGCGGAAGAGATCGAGAAGGAAGAGGCCGAAGAAGAGGCCGAGGAAGAGGAGCCTGTCGAATACGGCACAGTGTTCACTTATGCAGACGGCGTTCTCACCGCGGATGCCTACACTTCCGAAGAAGCTCAGATCCCGGCTGATGCGCAGCTGATCGTCGAGGAGATGCCGGCAGGTTCTCCGCAGTACAACGATGCAGTCGCCCGCATCCAGGCGGTCAACCCGACACAGGAAGGCAAGGTTGCCGGTTACAAGATCTATGACATTCGCTTCATGAATAATGAAGGCGCAGCGATCGAACCGGCTGCCGGCGTGGTCAGAGTCATTGTTAACTACTTCAATCTGGTTAACCCGCTGGCTTCCGAAAATGCCGATACCGAAAACGGCGTCGAGACATTTGCGTACCACATCCTGAATGATGGCGGTGTTGAAATTCTGAACGGCCAGAACGGTGTTGTTGTTTCTGATGCAGAAGGCAACATCAGCGCCTTTGATGTTTCCACCGGCAGCTTCAGCAAGTTTGTGATCGAAGCGGTCGCAGACGAAGCCGGTGAACCGGAAGAAATCGTAGAGCCTGAAGAAGTCGTAGAGCCCGAAGTTATTAAAGAGGAAGATCCGAAGGCCGAACAGGAAAACGCTATCGATGAACAGAAGGAAGGCGATGACGAACCTGCTCCGATGAATGTAGGCTACACCTATCATACCGACCTCTGGGATCCGGCGCTCTCCACGCTTACGATCACCAAGAACGGAAAACCCTATACACCGGGTGAAAAAGCAGCAGTCGGTGACGAGGTCAAAGTTGCGGTTCAGGTAACAGAGACTACAACGGATCAGTTGCTGATGTTCAATGAGGATGGCAGCATTGCGACACTGTACATCGATCTGCCGGCATCCGGTCTGGATTACACCCTGCTCGGCAAGGCTATGGCCGGCGGCATCACCTTCCCGGTCAGCGGCATCAACCCGGCAGACGGACAGGTGTTCTCGGTCAACGCGCTTGTGACGCTTCAGGGCAGCACCCTGGTTCTGAACTGGCAGACGACACCGGATGATCCTTCCTATAAACTGCTCAGCGAATCAAACGACGTTCAGTTCCATTTTGAGTTCTCCGGAAAGCTGAACGGCAAAGACGACTACATCGACTGGAACCGTGTCGGCGAGTTCGAGATCGACAACACCGGCAAGATCGGTGCTGCGAAATACATCGAGCCGGCTGCTGTTGCCGCGATCGTTAATAATGACACGGCTCTGCAGAAGACGATGGTATTTAAGACGACCGTGCAGCAGGCTTCACGCGGCGAAGACGGTGAACTGATCCGCGGCGAAGACGGTCATATCGTATATGAGTCAAAAGAGATTACATTTACATATGAAGATATTCTGAAGAGCACGGAAAAGAATACGGAAGGCAAACCCGTCTACCGTATCCCGGATGTGAAGGCCGGAAGCTATGATGTGAACGAGACCGGCGAATGCACGGTTCCCGGCTGGACCTTCGAAAAGGATCAGTCCGAACTGACAGCCACAGCCATTGTGCCGGTGTGCGGCATTGCGGATGTATCCCTTCATAATCAGTATAAGCTGCAGACAGGATCGATCGTCTTAAAGAAGAACCTGGCAGCGGACAGTGAACTGAAAGACGGAGACATGACCGAAGGCCAGAAGGCTTCGATCCTGCTCACGATCACGGACAAAGACGGAAAATTTGTCTGGTTCGATAAGAACAACAAGTATATCGGCGTCACGGCCAGCAAGAATACCCCGCCGAGCGGTTACACGAAGGAAACCGCTTCCTGCCAGATGAGCTACTGGGCCATCAGCAAGAGCGGCAGCGACAGCGTGACCATCACCGGTCTGCCGATCGGAAATTATACCGTAACCGAGACTTCCGGAATCAGCAATGTGATCTGGACGGCGAAATATGCTGTGAACGGCGCTGCACTGTCGGAAGGCACTGTGGCTTCGGGAACCGTGGTCAATGAAGGTTCAACGGAATATAAATTTGAAAACAGTTACATTCTTGACAAGGGCAACCTGAGCCTGGACAAGACCGTTGCTCCGGATGAAATTATTAAAGAAGCAGACCGGGCAAATATCAAATTCAAGGTCGAAGGCAAGAAGATTCAGGATGGCAAGGAAGTAACCTATACGGTTGCGGAACTGACTTATGCGGATCTGTTTAAGAACGGGGAATATGTTGGCTGGAAGAGCGAAGATCTGCCCGTCGGCGATTACACCGTTACAGAGACAGCCTGGTCACCGGAAGGCTATACGGTCACCACGACCTATGTCGTTACGGCACAGTCCGGAACGGAAACAGGAGGCAATGGTGTCGTTGCCGGCGCTGTTCCGGTAAAGAAGGACGAAACCACAAACGTGAAGTTCACGAACACCTATAAAGAAAACGGTGAGATGAACATCACCAAGACCTTCTCTGGCATTACGAATGATACGGCCAAAAAGGGCACGAAGATCATTATCAGAAATGCAGAAGGAAAGGTTGTTCAGGTCTCTAATCCGACAACGACTGCAAGTCCGAAGACCTATACGGGCGTTTCGGATACGGCGGAATACACCGTTCTTGCGTATTACATGGGAACCTCCACAACAGCCACAAAAACCCTGAATATTCAGGGTCTGCCCTTCGGAACCTATACCATAACGGAGATTCCGTACACAAACAATGATTACAACCGTACAACGACTTATGAGATCACAGCGGGAACAGGCACGGCAGGTGAGACGTCAGCCAGCGTCACCGTGGACAAGGATAAAAACAATATCCCTGCAGCCAAGATCACGAACAAATACGTCCGCAAACTGGGCGGACTGAAGTTCACGAAGCTCTTTGTGGACGCAGAGCTTGCAAAGCTGACCGATGCACAGAAAGCAGCGGTTGCCTTCACTCTGAAGAACAGCTCCAGTGTTTCTGCAACCGTCACATACGGACAGCTCATCGAAGCCGTCGAGAAAAGAGGCGGAAAGATCGATATCAAACTCGGCTCAAATTGGTATGACGGCGTTGTAACGAAAAATGCCAACGGCAGCTATACGCTTGAGGTCAAGAATCTGCCGGCCAACGTTACCTATACCGTAACCGAAGGCGGCGACAAGGATATTTCAGGTTTCGCACGCACGACGGTTGTTAAAGTGGATGGCGTGAAGTCTTCACTGGTTGATGCCGGCAGCAAGAAGATTCCGGAATACAACGAGGACAAGACGAACGTTTCCGAGATCAGCTTCACCAACGAATATGTACCGAGCGGAACTCTCAAGGTCACGAAGACCTGGGGACCGGTCCTGAGCCAGGCTTATTACGATAAGCTTATTACACGGATCTGGTTTGAGGTAAGCGACAGCGAAGGCAATCCGGTAAATCATACCTATACAAAGGACGGAAAGTCCGTCACCGATAACAAGTACACCTACGACGAGATTTCAAAGGGGATCACGGTCGAAGCCGGCAAGGCCTACTATGTTGTAGAGAAGAACGCAAACGTGGACGGCTACACCCGGACGACTCAGATCTGGTACACGGACGAGAAGGGAACGACTTCTCCGACGATCACAAAGGGTCAGGATGATGTGGTGCAGTCCGACGACGGGCTTGTAAACCAGAGCGGGCTGACAGATTTCCATTTTGTCAACTCCTATAAAGCAGGCGGCCCCGGACCGGGAACCGGCTCTGTTTTCTACAAGAACCTGAGCGGAAGCCTGAATGACCAGGATAAGTATATTGAAGGAACTGACAGCTACATCGTTTACAACCGTACGGTTCTCAAGATCACACAGTATGTGGATGCGGGACATACAGAGATCGAACGTGAGCTCTACATACCGGTCAAAAAGGCGGTTGATGAAGGCGGACTGGAACTGGCGCCCGGTTACTACACCGTGAAAGAAATGGCCAGTTACTGGACGGACGGAAACGGCAACTATTCCGATACGGCAAAAGCCGGATACACCCTCGTCCAGGGTGCTGCAGCTTCCGATCTGTACTACGACTGGGATTGGGTCGTGTACGACTGGAACAGCGGAACT
This sequence comes from Eubacterium sp., assembly GCA_021442545.1. Lineage (GTDB taxonomy): Bacteria > Bacillota > Clostridia > Lachnospirales > Lachnospiraceae > Bilifractor. The sequence continues at coordinate 4,750 of JABUSX010000026.1, forward strand.
CCGACACCGCTGAATTCCGGAAAGTATCCGGAAGACGGAGAAGCACAGGCATCCTTTGAAGTTCCCAAGGGCAAGATGGTTGGTCTTTCCTTTACGAACAACTATACGCCGTACGGCGCCCTGAAGCTTACAAAGAACTTCAAGGGTCTGACCGATGCGCAGATCAACAATCTGAAAGGAAAGATTTCCTATTCCATCGACCGCTGGAACAACGGCGGATGGGAAAACTATGACACCGTTTACCTCACCGGCATGACGGCTGCGGGCGGACAGAGCTTCTATAAAGAGTGGACGCACCTGCCTCTCGGTGAATACAGAATCAAGGAGACGATCGGCAGCGAGGTTTCGCTTTATAACCGCATCTCTTATGTGACGGTAAAGAACAAGAGCGACGGCACCACGAATACGGTGATTATCAGCAAGGATGCTCTTCCGAAGGATGAAGACAAGATCATCGTTCAGCGCGGCGGCATCGAAGCGGATGCAGCGGCCGGAACGCCGGCAGCGCCGAAGGTGACGTTTGACAACGAATACGAGCATCAGAAAGGCAGCCTGACCATCCAGAAGACCTTCAAGGGTGATCTGCCGGATGCCGATAAAGAAAACCTGACCTTCAAGATCCAGGATACGACAAACAGCAAGTATGTTACCTGGAAGCAGGAGGGCGGAAAGTATATCTACACAGGTAATACGGCGGAAGAATCAGCCGCATCGTCCTTCACATACAAACAGCTGAAGGAAATGGGCGGAACGTTTACCCTCGAGGAACTTCCGGTTCTGTCCGGCACGACCAAGTACCGTGTCTGGGAGAAGAACCAGAACAAGAGCGGCTACAACGTTGCCATTACCACCAAGGTGAACGGCGGATCTGAAGTGAGCAGCGCAAGCGGCTATGCGGATGTACAGATCCAGGATAAGAAGACGGCAAGCGTTGAATTTATCAACAACTACAAACAGGTTGGTACTCTGAAGATCCAGAAGACCTTTGCTCCGACGTCCGTTGCGACGACGACGCAGGCCAAGAACATCAAGTTCACGGTCTACGAGGCAAAGGAAGAAGGCGGAAAGATCGTTCCGAAGACAGACGAGAGCGGAAGCCCGATCATTGCAAAGAATATCACAGGCTCTGCGATGCAGTTCACCTATTCGCAGATGTCCAGCGGCGCGAAGTCGTATTCTGTTGCACCGGGTCTCTACATCGTAAGAGAATCCGGACAGGGATTCCAGACGGATAACTATATCTATGTTTCCTCAAAGGTCAACGGAACAGAGTGGACGGAGCAGGGCGATCCGGAAGGTTCCGCCTCTGTGCAAAAAGGCAAGACGACTTCTGTGAGCTTTGAGAACATCTATGATGAGTTTGGAAAGATCGTGCTGCAGAAGACGATCGCCGGCCTGACCGATATGGATCCGGATCAGATGAACTCCATCATCTTCATTGTGAAGGACAGCGACGGCAAGATCCTTCCGGACAACAATAAGAACTATGTCCGGAATGCAGGCGGCGAAATCATCGGAACCGTGACCTATGCTGATTTCACCCGCACCAAGGATACAGAGGGTACCTATTCACTGTATAATCTGCCGAAGGGCGACTACACCGTGACCGAGCTCGTGCTTGGCGAAGGCGGCGTAGAGAAAGAAGACAACCCGTTCTACGGCTATACACGTACCACCACCTATAAGGTAAACGGCGGCACAGCAAAGACCGGAGAAACGACATCTGTCTCCGTCAATGCGTCGGGCAGCACAGTGGCCTACACCAACACCTTCACAAAGGTGGACGGCGCGGTCGTCGGCAAGATCCTCGGCATGGAGCCGGCAACGTATACAATGATAGACGGAATACCGTGTCCGGTATGGAAGTTCGAAGTTCAGATCGACAAGCCGTACGACAACATGGTGATCCGTGACGTCTTCGATACGACGGATGCCACGCGCTTCGTGCTCTACGGCGAGCCGACTCTTGAGGTATTCCCTGCTGCCACGAGCAGTATCAAGGTTGAAACCGACAAGAGCAAGATGAAAGACGGCGAAGTCTCCTTTAAGCTGACAGGCGTAAAAGAAGACCGCAGCGAGCACATCAACCTCTATTACTACGTGACCGTAAAGGATGCGGACGTCCTGAGAACTCTGAATGAAGGAAAGGGCGGAGAAGTTGTAAATCATACCTTCAACAACACGGCTTACTACAAACCGCTTCCGAAGGGTGCAGAACAGAGCAGCGAGAGAAAGTATCTCTACAACTACACCGGACTGGAGAAAAAATTCACCAACCTTGCGAAGGACGGAAATGACTGGATCCTGGTGAAAGACGGCAAGGAGACATCTGTAGCTGAGTTCGAGATCACACTGAACCCGAAGGGTCAGCTGATCGGAACATCAGACTATCTGACAGCGACAGATAAGCTTTCCGATACGCTGCAGCTGGTGTACGGATCTGTGGGCATCAAGGCTTATAAGGTCATCTATAATGAAGAAACCAAGATGTTCACCTATGAAGAGGATACGACGGCCAAGATCGGATACGACTACGATGATGATACCAACATTATCGAGTTCACACGTATCCCGAACGGACGCAGGATCGTCATCACCTACCAGGCACAGGTTCTGCAAACGGGTGCACAGGATCTTGGAAACAAGGTGGAATTTGGCGGATTCGGCAAGAACGTGACACAGCATGTCAAGGTCGGCAGCGAAGGCGGCGGAACGGCTACTCTGACGGCAGTGAAGTTCTTCAAATTCGAAACCAACAACATGAACAACCCGATCGCAGGTGCGAAGTTTGCGCTCTACGACGGAAAGACCAATAAGTATCTCCGTGATTATGTGACCGACGCAAACGGCTACATGTACGTTTACTACACAGATACGATTCCGAAGGAAACGCTGCAGGCGGGTTATCCGTATTATCTGGTAGAGACCGAAGCCCCGGCCGGATATGAAATCACGGAAGAATGCAAGCACATTGACTTTACACCGGTCAAGGGACAGATCGTGCCGCTGCAGGTCGTTCTGTACAACGAGCCGATCAGCACCGAGTTTGAACTTGGCGCAGTCAAGAGCCTGAGCGGCAAACAGCTTGA
>JABUSX010000272.1 GCA_021442545.1 Eubacterium sp.
CCGAGATGTCCGGAACCGATGATAATCATCCTGTGCTTTTTATCCAGTCCAAGAATCTTCCAGATCTCATCTCTCAGATAACGGACGTTGTAGCCATACCCCTGCTGGCCAAATCCTCCGAAATTATTCAGATCCTGCCGTATCTGGGATGCCGTCACGTGCATCAGACGACTCAGCTCTCCGGAGGAGATGCGTTCGATGCCTGAATCCAGTAATTCTCCGAGATATCTGTAATATCTGGGCAGTCTTTCGATCACGGCTTTGGAAATATCTTTCTGAGACACAACAGACCCTCCATCTTTTTATTTTCACCAGTATAGCCATCGTTTTTTTACCTGTCAACCTTTCCGATTCTCTGATACAATAAGGATCATGATCTTATCTTGTCAGCACATTCAAAAATCATATGGTGTAAACAACGTTCTGAAGGACATCACATTTCTGCTTGAGGAAAAAGACAGAGCTGCGCTTGTCGGCATCAACGGTGCCGGAAAATCCACACTGCTGCACATACTTTGCGGAAAGGAAACGGCAGACAGCGGCGAAATCGTTTTTCCGAAGCAATGTACTCTGGGGCTCCTGTCCCAGTATCAGGATCCGGAGTATAACTGCACGGTTCTTGAAGAGGTAAGAAAAGCAAGAACCGACGTCTTTCAGATGGAAAAACGTATCCGTGAGATCGAACGTTCTCTTCCGGAAACAACAGGTGAAGGGCGTGCTTCTCTTCTGGAAGAATACGAAACCCTTCTGCCTGAATATGAACGAAGAAACGGTTATGCAGGAGAAAGCGAGATCACCGGTGTTCTGCGCGGTCTCGGCTTTTCGGAGGAAGAAAGTCTCCGACCGATCTCTTCTCTTTCGGGAGGACAGAAAGCCCGGGTCTCTCTTGCACGTCTTCTTCTTGAAGAACCCTCTCTTCTGCTTCTCGATGAACCGACGAATCATCTGGATCTGAAGGCGGTCAGCTGGCTCGAAGAAAGACTTCGAAAGTATCCCGGCACCTTGCTGCTTGTTTCCCATGACCGCTATTTTCTTGACCGCATAGTCGGAAAAGTCATCGGTATTGAAAACGGTGTTTCATCCGTTTATAACGGAAATTACACGGATTTCAGAGTAAAGCGTGCAGCCGCCCGCGATGCCGCTTTTCATGCGTGGGAGAAACAGCAGGCTGAGATCCGTCATCAGGAAGAAGTTATCCGGAAACTGAAGCAGTTTAACCGTGAAAAATCCTTAAAACGTGCACGAAGCCGTGAAAAACAACTGGATAAAACCATCCTTGCCGAACGCCCGTCGGAAATTACCGCTGATATGAAGCTCTCTTTTCCTGTTAAAGAGATCAGCGGCCAGGATGTCCTGACCGTTACGGATCTGTCGAAGGGATTTACGGAAACTCCTTTATTCAGAGAAGCTTCCTTCTATCTGGGACGGGGAGACCGCATTGTACTGATTGGAGGAAACGGCATCGGAAAATCCACAATTCTGAAACTGATCAGCGGACGGCTGAAACCGGATACAGGTGAGATCCGGATCGGGTCGAAGGTCACGATCGGCTACTACGACCAGGAACAGCAGATGCTCCATGAAGAAAAAACACTTTTTCAGGAAATCTCCGACGCCATGCCTTCTCTGACCGAAACGAAGATCCGAAACACACTCGCAGCCTTCCTGTTTACGGGTGACGATGTGTTTCGTCCTGTTTCCGTTCTCTCGGGTGGCGAACGCGCACGCCTGTGCCTGGCACGGCTGATGCTCTCCGGTGCAAATCTTCTGCTCCTGGACGAACCCACCAACCATCTCGATATCGTATCCCGTGAGATCCTGGAAGATGCACTTTGTTCCTACGACGGAACAGTGCTCTGCGTCAGCCATGACCGTTACTTCATTGACCGGATCGCCACCGGCATACTGGAACTGGAAGACGGACATCTTCTTTCCGGAATGGGGAATTATTCTGACTACATGGAAAAGAAAGCCTCTGTCCCGGTTCTTTCCCAAAAAGAAGAAACGATAACGGCTTCCAAAACAGACTGGCTTTCACAGAAAGAACAGCAGGCCGCCGAACGCAGGCATCAGAAAGCACTCCGAACCTGCGAAGAACAAATTGCATCACTCGAAGAGCGTGACCAGGAGATCGATGCCCTCTTCCTTCAGCCTGAAGTTTCGGCCGATTATGAAAAGTGCCGGGAACTGACCGATGAACAGACTGCCGTCCGGCAGGAACTGGAACGACTTTACGGAGAATGGGAAAAACTGGCTGAGGAGTCCTGATCATCCGATCCCGAAATTTACGTAAAAACACGTTGTAAAAAGCCGCCGCAGATAAAACGTTCTGCAGCGGCTTTCTTACACTGTACGAAACGATAATGCCTTCCGGTTACTCTGCCAGAAGGGATTCCAGTTTTTGCCGGATCGCTTTAATGAAATCCTCACTGCTCAGGGAAACCGGATCCGGCAGGCTCGTAATCAGAGCCAGATCCCCCGTCATCTTTCCGGATTCAATTGTGGACAGAGTTGCTTCTTCCAGTTTATCCGCAAAAGCCTGAAGCTCCGGTATGGCATCCAGTTCTCCGCGTTTCCGCAGAGCTCCCGTCCAGGCAAAAATCGTTGCCACAGAATTTGTCGAAGTACGCTCTCCTTTCAGATGCTTATAATAATGGCGCTGCACGGTTCCGTGTGCCGCTTCGTACTCATAATATCCCTTCGGAGAAACCAGAACGGACGTCATCATCGCCAGCGAACCGTTTGCGGAAGAGATCATGTCACTCATGACGTCTCCGTCATAATTCTTTGTAGCCCAGATGAAACCGCCGCGGGATTTCATGATCCGTGCAACCGCATCGTCGATCAGTGTATAGAAATACTCGATGCCGGCCGCTTCAAAGGCCTCTTTGTATTCCTTCTCGTAAAGTTCCGCAAAAATATCCTTGAAACGGTGGTCATAGGTTTTGGAAATCGTATCTTTGGTTGAAAACCAAAGGTCTTTTTTCTCTGCAAGCGCATAGGTAAAACAGCTGCGTGCATAACTGAAGATCGACTCATCCAGGTTATGAATACCCTGTGCAATACCCGGACCGTCGAAGGTATGTACCACGACAGATTGGGGTGCACTGCCGTCTGCAGGCGTGTAAACAAGCTCTACTTTTCCCGGACCGGGGATCCTCATTTCGGCATTTTTATAGACATCGCCGTAAGCGTGACGGGCAATTGTGATCGGCTCTTTCCAGTTTCGTACACAAGGTTCGATCCCTTTTACGACAATTGGTGTACGGAAGACCGTACCGTCAAGCATGGCCCGGATCGTTCCGTTCGGACTCTTCCACATTTCCTTCAGGTTATACTCTTCCACACGGGCCGCATTTGGTGTGATGGTGGCACATTTTACGGCAACACCGTATTTTTTCGTTGCCTCGGCAGAATCCACCGTAACCTGATCATTGGTTTTATCACGGTTTTCAAGTCCCAGATCGTAGTATTCTGTTTTCAGATCGATGAAAGGAAGCAGCAGCTCTTCTTTGATGATCTTCCAGAGTATTCTGGTCATTTCATCCCCGTCCATCTCGACAAGGGGCGTTGTCATACAGATCTTTTTGCCGGATTCCTTCATTTTTGCGGCCTCTTCATCGGCCGAAATATACTGACATAAATGCATAATGGCTCCTGTTGTTTAATAAATCTTGTCTGCAGCGGCAGCAGGACAGCCGTAAATTTTATCTGTCCCGCCTTTTCTGTAATAAAACAGAATCTGTTTCCTGCTTCTGTTAATCAGTCCTGTCAATCTCCTGCGCCAGAATCTTGCTCACGATCCCGGGGTTGGCTTTTCCCTTTGTGGCCTTCATAACCTGGCCGACAAGGAAGCCGAGAACCTTGGTTTTCCCTTCTTTATACTGCTGCACGACCTGCGGATTTGCCGCAAGCGCAGCTTTGACCGCTTCCTCGAGTGCGCCTGTGTCACTGACCGAAGCAAGGCCGTGCTCCTGCACGTAGGCTTCCGGATCCACATCCGAAAGAAAAATCTGTTCGAATACTTCTTTCGCAACCTGGTTGTTAACGCGTCCTTCATCCGCCATACGGATCAAAGCGGCCAGATGCTCTGCAGAAAAGCCCAGTTCATCCGCGTCTCTGCTGTGTTCCTTCATCAGGCGCAGAGTCTCAACCATCAGCCAGTTGGATGCTTTTTTCGGATTGGCACCGCAGCGCACCGTTTCTTCAAAAAGATCTGCCATAGCCTTTGAGGAGGTCAGGATCCCGGCATCATAGGCCGGCAGTCCGAATTCTTCCTGATAACGGCGGCTGCGGGCCGGCTGAAGTTCAGGAAGAGAAGCCCTCATTCGTTCGATCAGTTCCTCTCCGATCCGGACAGGAGGAAGATCAGGATCCGGGAAATAACGATAATCCTGTGCATTTTCCTTGGACCTCATGGCGTAGGATGTTTCACGGTCCTCATTCCAGTGGCGTGTCTCCTGAATCACCGGTTTTCCCGCTTCGATCAGATCAATCTGACGCGCTCTTTCATTTTCGATCATATGTGTAATCGCACGGAAGGAACTCAGATTCTTGGTTTCCGTCCTTGTTCCGAATTCAGGGCTTCCTTTTTCACGCACAGAGAGATTGATATCTGCACGCATGGATCCTTCCTGCAGTTTACAGTCGGATGCACCGACATACTGGGCGATCATACGGATGTGTTCCAGATAGGAAATGACTTCCTCCGCCGAACGCATATCCGGTTCGGACACGATCTCGATCAAAGGCACTCCGCTCCGGTTGAAATCCACGTAGGACAGACCCGCCCGCTCATCATGCACAAGCTTTCCTGCATCTTCTTCCATATGGATCTCGTGGATGCGGACAATTTTTTCCTTTCCGTCTGCATCGGTAATGGTCACGCTTCCGTTCCGGCAGATCGGTGCATAAAGCTGCGAAATCTGATAATTCTGCGGATTATCCGGATAAAAATAATTCTTGCGGTCGAACTTGCAGAGCGGCGTAATCTCGCAGTTTGCGGCAAGCCCAACGGCCATGGCAAATTCAACAACTTTCCGGTTCAGAACCGGCAGAGACCCCGGCATGCCCGAACAGACCGGACAGACGTGACTGTTGGGACTGCCTCCGAACGCCGTAGAACAGCCGCAGAAGATCTTGGTTGCCGTTGCAAGTTCCACATGAATCTCAAGCCCGATAACGGTTTCATATTCTTTCGTCATCCCACGGCCCTCCCTTCTGCCTCAAGAAGCCTTTCGCAGGTTCCGGCAGCGGAAAAGATCTGTTCCTCCCGGAAGCAGTCTCCGAGAATCTGCATACCGATCGGCAGCCCCCGCTGATCTGTTCCGACAGGAACGGAAATACCGGGTATTCCGCACAGATTTGCCGAGACGGTAAAGATATCGCTGAGATACATCTTCAGCGGATCCTTCAGAGAACTCCCCAGAAGAGGTGCCGTGTCCGGTGCAGCCGGTGACAGAATCAGATCATATTCAGAAAAGGCTCTGGTAAACTCTTCACGAATACGGGCCTTCACCCGCAGAGCCTTCAGATAGTATGCGTCATAATACCCGGAACTGAGAACAAAGGAACCCAGCATGATCCGGCGCCTGACCTCCGGACCGAAACCTTCCGAACGTGTCCGGCAGTACATATCCTGAAGATCCGTATAGGACTCGCTTCTGTATCCGTACTTGACACCGTCAAAACGTTCCAGATTCGAGCTGGCTTCGGCACAGGCTATGATATAGTATGCAGGAATCGAATAATCGACCAGATCCAGCTTAAAAGGTTCCACTGCCGCACCTGCACTGCGCAGCAGGTCTGCGGCATGATAAATGGACTCCCTGATATCAGGATGGAGTCCTTCTCCGAAACAGGCCTCCGGAAGACCGATCCGCATACCCTCCACACCTCTTTGTGCAGAGGCCGAAAAAGCTGTATGACTGAGGGCGACTGAAGTCGAATCCCGTTCATCTTTCCCTGTCAGGATCTCAAGGAGTGCCGCACAGTCCTGTACATTTCCTGCAACCGGTCCGATCTGATCCAGTGAAGAACCGTAGGCAATCAGACCATAACGGGACACCGCTCCATAAGTGGGTTTAATACCGGTAACGCCGCAATAGGCACTTGGCTGTCGAATCGAACCGCCTGTATCCGATCCGAGCGCCAGCGGAACCATACCGGCCGCAACCGCGGCACAGGAACCGCCCGAGGAACCGCCCGGCACATGATCCGGTGCGGCAGGATTCCGGGTTGCCCCGAAATATGACGTCTCTGTTGTACTGCCCATCGCAAACTCATCCATGTTGGTCTTTCCGATCAGAATGAGATCTGCCGCACGCAGCCTTTCAACGGCATCTGCGTCATAGGCCGGACGGAAGTTTTCCAGGATCCGGGATGCACAGGTTGTCCTCATATCTTTGGTGCAGATATTGTCTTTTACGGCAATCGGCACTCCGGCCAGCGGACTCCGGACTTCTCCTGCATCGATCCGTGCCTGCACCAGTTCGGCTGTTTTCATTGCCTCTTCTTCACTGACTGTCAGAAAGGCATGGATCTTCGGATCCTCTTCACGTATTTTCTGTATCGAATATGCACACGCTTCCCTGACTTTTATCTCTCCGTTACGGATCGCGGCCGCCAGGGAAAGTGCACTCATTTTGTCTATAGCTGTATTCATAACCTACCTCGACTATTCGATCGTGATCGGAACGACAAACTGATCGTCTTCTTCCTGCGGTGCATTGGCCAGCACAGCCTCACACTCGTCTCCGTTGGTCACACAGTCTTCGCGGAAAACATTGCAAAGAGGAAAAACATGAGACATCGGTTCAATGCCGTTTGTATCCAGATCATTCAGCTTATCGACATAGTCCAGCATTTTCTGCATATCATCACGGGCTGTCTCACGATCCTCTTCATTAAGGTGCAGTTTTGCCAGCGCCGCAACATAGGTAATTGTTTCATTTGTAATGGTCTGTGCCATATTCAGGTACTCCTCTTCCTGCTGTCATGATCACATATTCCGGATACGCTCCATGGCTGCTGCAGAATTTTCATGTGTTCCGAAAGCCGTCAGGCGGAAAAAGCCTTCCCCGCTCGGTCCGAACCCGGAACCGGGCGTTCCGACGACCTGAACCTTGTTCAGCAGATAATCAAAGAACTCCCACGAGGACATATGATCCGGTGTTTTCAGCCAGATATAAGGCGCATTAACACCGCCGTAGACAGTGTAACCGGCCTCGGACAGTCCGTCACGGATCAGGGCCGCATTATCCATATAATAGGCAACCTGCTCCCGGATTGCGGCTTTCCCCTGCTCAGAAAAAACAATCTCTCCGGCTCGCTGCACGATATAGGGAGCTCCGTTGAATTTCGTGCCGTGTCTTCTTGCCCAGAGACCATGCAGACCATTTCCGTCCGCATCCTTCAATGCCTTCGGAACGACCGTGAACCCGAGACGAACACCGGTAAAGCCGGCATTTTTTGAAAAACTGCGGATCTCGATCGCACAGGTTTCCGCGCCCTCACATTCGTAAATGGAGTGAGGTATGCCCGGTTCGCTGATATACGCTTCATAGGCCGCATCGAAAAGGATCACGGCACCGATCCGGTTTGCGTAGTCGACCCAGGTCTGAAGCTGTTCCTTCGTAGCGGCCATACCGGTCGGGTTGTTCGGACTGCAGATATAGATCAGATCCGGTGTTTCCTTCGGAAGGTCCGGCATAAAACCGTTTTCTTCCGTACAGGGCATATAAATGAAGTTTTCATAACACTGTTTTTCCGGATCCCAGCTTCCGGAACGACCGGCCATGACATTTGAATCCACATAAACCGGATAAACCGG
>JABUSX010000122.1 GCA_021442545.1 Eubacterium sp.
CAGGAGCCGGAGATCTTGGTCGGATTCAGAGAAAGATTCTGTTCCTTGGCCATGCGGATCGAAACGGAAGAAAAATCCGAAAGGAAGGTGCTGCAGCAAAGGGATCTTCCGCAGATCCCGATCCCGCCGAGCAGCCTGGTCTCATCACGCACACCGACCTGGCGCAGTTCGATGCGCGTACGGAAGATCGCGGCGAGATCCTTCACCAGCTCTCTGAAATCGACCCGCCCTTCAGCCGTAAAAAAGAACAGGATCTTCTTTCTGTCAAATGCATATTCACATTTGATCAGCTTCATATCCAGTTCATGTTCTTCGATCTTTTTCCGGCAGATCCCGTAGGCTTCCTTTTCTTTTTCCAGATTTTCGCGTTCGACCGCGATATCTTCATCCGTTGCGATCCGGATGACGGGACGCAGAGGCTGATTCACTTTTTCTTCCGGAACCTCCCTTGAAGAAAGCACAACATCCCCGCATTCCGGTCCGCGTGCCGTTTCCACAATGACCTTCTGCCCGTTTCGAAGCGTCAGATCCAGCGGATCAAAATAATATACTTTTCCGGTTCCGCGAAAGCGGATTCCTATTACTTTCACCATATACTCTACCTTTGTCTGTCTTGCCTGTATCCTGTTCTGTACGTTTGTGCCGTACCTTTATTCTTATCTTCGTAAATTTCTCAGTTTTCCTTGATCGTGAGGAAGAGCAGCTCCAGCGTCAGATCAAAATTAACATTTGCACGCAGACGTTCTCCCGCATGACGGATCGCCGAAAGAATCTTTTCCAGTCCTTCGTAGGAGCTTTCTGCCGCACGTGCGCGGATCGCACTGATCTCTTCCCGGAAGATCAGACTGTCCACCTCCGCCGTAGCCTTGAAAAGCAGAACATCCCGGAACCACATCGTATAGATATCCAGATAATCGTTGATGTTTTTCTTTTCCGCAGAAAGTTTTTTTACGGTTTCCACCATTTCGCTGACATCGGCCTGTTTGGAGACCTTCATCTGATTCAGGGCATTTTCCGTCATCTCCAGAAATTCCGAAGTCTGCGCGATCATCCGGGCACGTCCGATATTTCCGTGTGCAAACGAAGCCTCGATCTCAGCCTGGTAATCCGGCACATGCATCTGCTTCATCAGATAATTCCGGATCTCCCTGTCCGGAACGGGACCGAGCGTCAGAACCGAGCAGCGCGATACGATCGTCGGAAGCAGGGCGTCCACATTATCCGCAAGCAGCATGATCACGGCATAAGCCGGCGGTTCTTCCAGCGTTTTCAGCATCGCATTCTGAGCCTGCGGCGTCATTTTGGATGCGTCTTCAATGATATAGATCTTATGCCGGCTTTCATACGGACGGATCGAAACTTCATTCACGACCTGCTCCCGGATCTCATCCACGCTGATGGAAGAGATCTTTTCATGCACGACATAATGAATATCCGGATGATTCCCGGAAAGCGCCCGCCTGCAGGACGAACAGGTCAGGCAGGGTTCCACGCCGTGCTTCTCGCACTGGAGCGCCATGGCAAAGACGGACGACAGAAAACGTTTACCCGACCCGGTTTCACCCGCGATGATATAAGCATGAGAGGTTGTATCCGTCAGCAGTGCATTCTGAAGATGATGCACGATATCCTGATGTCCGACGACACCGGCAAATCCTTTCGCTTCTTCCTGTTCCCACATGTTCTTTTCTCCTCTTTATACTGCACACGGCTTCACGGAAACCGTCTGCATACGCCCCGGCTGCAGCTATCTGCTTCCGCCGCATCCGGCATCCTGTTTTTCCGTAAAAAGCCCTTCTTCCGTATCACGGTTCTGCATATATCTGCCGATAAAGGTTTTTATTTCCGAAATACAGCTCTGAAGCGTCCCGTTATTCGCGAACCGCTTCGTAATCCCGGCTTCCTTCAGTTTTTCCTCCGAAAAATCCTCCATGTCGGCAAGGAAGCGGCGGCAGACCTCGTCATACCGCGGCGTCTGCTGTTTCCTTTCCCTGTCAACGGCGCGGCCGAGCCGGATCCCGTCCTCTGTTTCAACATAAAGCGGCACCACGACATCCTGCCCAAAGTGTGCCGAAAGCGGCAGGAAGGATTCCGGCGTTCCGATCCCGATATAATTCTTCTCTTCCGGATTGATTTCCGTATCCGATGTAAAATAATACCAGGGACCCATCACGGTGTCATAGACTCTCTGTTCGATGATCTGCCCGTTTTTCCTCATTTCTTCCATCTGGTCCACACTGACGAAATGATACTCCCTTCCGTCTTCTTCGCCGCTGCGCATCGGGCGCGTCGTGTAAAGAACAATCGGAAAAAGCCGCAGGTCAGTGTCCTGCAGCAGCTTTTCGTAAATATGATCTTTTCCGGTTGCACTTTTTCCAATCAGATAGAAGATTTTACCCATAGGGGAATTGTAACTTCCCTATAAGACAAAGTCAAACTTTCCGGCAGAACACAGCTCTCAAAATCAGATCACATTTCCGGTCCGGACTGTTTGTACAGGAAAACCGGCTTTTCGAACCGGAATCCTCAGGCGGAATTTCCTCTTTTTGAACCGGAATTCTCAGTCAGAAAACTCACTCTTCGATCCCGAACATCTCGCAGAGGATCTTTTTTCCGCTCTTTGTGTGAAACACCGAATGCAGTCCGGACAGGGCTCTCTTTTTCGTGGCTTCGTCCGTGCGGATCTGGGAAGCATCTCCCATTTCAAACGCGTTGACGATGTAATCCGCCTCCGCAAGAATGCGGAAATCGATCCCGTCGATCGCGGCAAAGGTATGATGATGTCCGATAATATAGCAGATCCTTTCCACGACATCCTCCGGAAGCCGGAATTCCGCCAGCGCTTCTCTTGCCGCGTCAGGTCCAAGCTGTTCCTGCAGCTCCCAGTTCTGCTCACCGTATTTTTCTTCTGCAACGCGGATACCGATGTCGTGCAGATATGCCGACGCTTCCGTAATAAACTGCATCTCGTCTCTGAGTTCCTCCATCTGGCCGATCAGCCGGGCATAGCTGTGAACCTTGGCCGTATGCTGGCAGCGCTGCGGATCATTGCCGTTATGCCGGATCATTTTCAGATGAAGCTGCGTAAGAATGCTTTCCATGTTCTTGTCCATTTTTCCCCCCCTGTGTTTCGTATGTTTCGAAATATCTGAATCCGTTTTATCCGGATCTTTCCTTCCGGCCGCACACAGAATCCGATGGCTCTGATGCCGCTGTTTCCGGATTTTTCCTTCCGGCTCCATGCAGAATCCGATTGCTCTGGTACTGCTGTTTCCGGATTTTTTCGTCAGACCGTCTGCCAGAAAATATAGGCGTCTTCGCAGTAATATTTTACCTTCCCGGCTGTGACAAGCCCGGACAGGCAGGATTTCACCGTACTCCCGATCAGCACGTACTGCTGCATATTCATGGTCATATTATACGACGCAAACAATTCGTGCAGCAATTCTTCAAAGATCCGCGGCTTCCGGCAGAGTTCCTGAATCTTCTCCAGAAGCGCCTCGACGGCATCGATGTTTTTCTGTGCAAGCTCCCGGATATCTTCCGTCACGGCCGCGTGTGCCGGAACGAAATGCAGAGCCTTCATTTCCATCACCTGCTTCAGTGTTTCGATGTATTTCCCGGCATCCCAGAGATAACCGATCCCGTATTTTGCCAGCGTTTCTTCCGAGGAAAGACAATCTGCCAGAAACAGGTTTCCGTCCGCCGTGCGCAGTCCCGCCATATCGAAACTGTGTCCGGGAAGAGGAATGATCTCCATCCCTTTCGGAAGCACGTCGGGGGTCAGCTCCTCCGCGCGGCTCGACGGCGCCATCATAAACTTGCCCTGCAGATCCTTGAACGGAAGACCGCCGTACAGGGTCATCGGTTCGAGTTCCGGACGGCTGGTAAAGGTTCTTTCCAGCCCCGGTGCATAGATGCGGCAGCCGGTTTTTTCCTGCAGAAAACGGTTTCCGCCGATGTGATCCGCATGTGAATGCGTGTTGATGACCGCCTCCAGCTTCCATCCGTTTTCTTCAACGTGCCGCAGAAGCTTTTTCCCGGTTCCCTTGTCGAGGCCGCTGTCGACGGCAATAACTTTGCCTTCTTCAAACAGGACAAGCCCGGTCTTCACCGGGCAGTCCATATAAAAATCATGTTCCGATAACTGTATCAGTTCATACAATTTTTTCTGTTCTCCTTCTCATGCAGATTTCTGTCGTTTTCCATATTTACGAAAGCTCTTTGCGGCTTTCCTTTTCCTGTTTTCCGCCTCTGCTCTGACAGCTGTTTTCAGAGTCTCACATCCGGAAGATCTGTCCTGCCTGCTGCCGGATCACTTCACAGTCACCTTGACCGATGCTTTTAATCCGCTTGCAAGCTTTACCGTGATCTGCGCCTGTCCTTTTTTCTTTCCGGTGATGATTCCGTTCTTGTTTACAGAGGCAATTTTGCTGTTGCTGCTGGTCCAGGATACGATTCTGTCCCCTGCCGTAATTTCCAGAACGCCGACCTTTGTACTCTGTGATTTTTTCAGCGTGACACTCGTTCTGGTAAGCCGTATCCTTGCCTTCAGACTCGGGATCTGCTCTCTCTGCTTCGCTCCGCAGGAGCAGGTCCTCTCCTTAATGCCGGAAGTCAGGATCGTTGCCTTGCGGACGGTCTTCCAGGAAGAGTACGAATGCATGTGTACCTTTTTCTGAACGGGCGCTGTTCCTGTCGTTTTGAAAGACTGTTTTGCGCTGTAATACCGTTTTCCGCCGAAGTCGGCATAGATCTGGTAGGTATAGGTGCTTCCCGCCGTCAGGGTCTTGCCGAGTTCACTTCTGACATCATACCAGATGTTCAGGTAGGTTCCGTTTATGGATATGCTCTCATGCTTCGATGCAATGAGTGTTCCGCTCTGGCTCCAGAGCTGGATGCCTGCTCCCGTAAAGGTCGAACGCTGCGAAAGGGTGATCTTTGCATGCGGTACGGCATTTGTATCTGCGATTCCTTCGGTCCAGAGGCTCCAGGATGTCCGGATCGATGCCGGAGCACTGTTAACGGTACTTGTACCTGTCGTTTTGAAAGACTGTTTATCGCTGTAGTACCGTTTTCCGCCGAAATCGGCATAGATCTGATAAGTATAACTGCTTCCTGGTGACAGCGTTTTGCCGAGCTCACTTTTCACATCATACCAGATGTTCAGGTAGGTTCCGCTTATAGATACGTTCTCATGCTTTGACGCAATGAGTGATCCGTTCTGGTTCCAGAGCTGGATGCCCGCTCCCGTAAATGTTGTGCGCTGCGAAGCGGTGACCTTTGCATGCGGTACGGCATTTGTATCTGCGATCCCTTCCGTCCAGAGGCTCCAGGATGCGCTGACCGACGAAGAAGACGTCAGCTCGATAAATCCCGTCAGTCCTGCGGTTCTGGATCCGTATCTGTAGTACGCTTCCCGGCGCTCGAGATAATCGCTGCCTCCCCACTTAATATTGCCGTCTACCAGCGTCCATCCGTTTGCATCGGCACTTACAACATAGGCCACATGACAATGCCCCGGCTGCGCCCATACCGCAATGGAGTTGGTGGGAATGCGCCCGCCTGCCACGTACGGCGTTACCTTGTAGCCGGCACTCTGGGCTCTGGAATACCAGCTGTTGGCATTGCCCCAGGCGGGAAGTGCGATCCCCAGGCGGTTATATGCCTCCTGCCAGGCCTGCCATGTGCAGTTGCCCGGGTGATAGATGCCGCTGCTGTCCGTATAGCTTTTCGGGTACGGGTTCGAGGCCGCTTCCACCGGAAGCCTGCATGAAAAAATGCAGATAAACGCCAGTGCCGCCAGCGCCAGTTTCCGGATATTCCGTACCAGACGTCCCGGCTTTGCGGCCGCTGCTTTCGCACCGGCTGCTTCTGTCTTTATCGTGTTCGTTTCTCCGGCCGCCGGTTCCGCTGCCTTCGTCGTGTTCGTTTTTCCGGCCGTCGGTTCCGCTGCCTTCGTCGTGTTCTCTGTTTCGGCTGTTGTTTTCTTCCGGTCTGCTTTTCCGTCTGTCGTTCCTGCTGCATCCGCCGCATTCATTTCCGCAGCTGCCATTCCCATCATAATCGTCATTTCCTCTGCCTTTTTCATCGTGAATTACCTCCTGTCTGTTTCTGTTCACGAGCTTGTAAGGCAAGTATATCTGTGACGAAATGCAGATTTGTTCCGGAAACGATCTGAAATGCAGCTTCCGTTTCAGAAAACGAAAATTTTTTTCATGCAGGTCAGACATGCATAGAAATGACCCGGATCTTTCCCGGATTTATTTTCCCAGCCCCATGACCTTACGGATCTCGGCATCGTTGCTCACCGACTCCCGGTACATATGATACAAAAAGAAATTCTTCTCTTCCAGCGCATATTTCGTGACCTCTTCCATCAGGTAGCTGACGGGATCTTTTTCCTGAAGATACCGGACAACAAACTGATCAAAGGCGTCCTGTTTCTGCAGCCCCGCAAAGCCGCATTCGGTCAGGATCTCCTCGATCCGTTCCTTTGTCAGCGGCCGTTCCTTTTCCCCCGCGTACTCACTGCCGAAGAACAGCAGATAGCAGATCAGCGTGGTTCTGTCGATATCCAGCGTTCCCTTGATATAATTCCGGACCGATTTTTCTCCGGACCGGTTTTTCTGATATCCCTTCCCGTCACTGTCAGCCGCATAGATCCGGTCGAGAAGAGCTTCGTTTTCTTCCATCTCCTGCCATTTCAGCCGGAGCACCTCTTCATCTCCCAGATCCTTCCATTTTCCGTTGTAGGAACGCAGCGCCCTGGCAAGCTCCTTCTTCTGCTGCGGCGGAAGATCCGTAATATCCCCGCCGTAATAATCCAGCAGGACTTCCATCCAGTCGCTGGAAACATAGTCAAAAAAGAAATAGTTAAAAGCGTCATACAGGTTCCCGCAGGAGATCGCCGAATCATGAAACATCTGCCGGATCTCTTCCTCGGAACCCATCTTCTTCCGAAGCTTTGCCGCACTTTTCAGAACGGAAAGTTCCGCCAGCGCTTCTTCGACACCTGTCCCCTTTCTGCGTGCCTCAAAATACTGCAGGATCTTTCTCTCGATGTAGTAACAGAGGAATTTGCAGAAATAATATCTCGTCTTTTCCCGCACCTGGCTGAAGGCTTCCCGGTTGATCATCAGAAACTGCCGGAACTCCCCGCTGCCGCCCTGCATGGATACGATCTGCTGCTGCATGGCTCTGGTCTTCTGCAGCGTCTGCAGGTCTTCCCCTTCCTGTGCGGAATTGTTCTCCACATATGCTTTCAGCTTCCCGAAGGTGATATTGCCTTCCCCGAAGGTGTCGTCCCCCTCCGTCCATCCGGCAGAGATCTCTTCACATTCTTTTTCAAGAACTTTCCATTCCCCGTAGGAAAGCCGGTTTCGAAAAGCATACAGAATACCTGCCTCGATCCGGTTTCTGGCATACAGCTGTTCGCAGCCGGTATCCGCCAGACTCTGATTCAGTTCCTCAAGAGAGGACCCGCGGACAAAGCCCCTTGCGATCAGGCGGTACCGCAGCGGGATCCTGTCGATCTTATCCGGCCGGACCGACATGCAGTCCGCAAGCTGTTTTGCGGTCTCCTGTCTGCTGAAATCCGAGATCATTCGTTCAAAAACAGATGCCATGGACTCCTCCTCTGTAATCAAATATGCAGAAAAACACTTCTGCTGTACTCATAATAAGACTTTCCTTCCGTCATACTGCATACATTCCTCTGAACACGAAAAAACGTTTACACAGCTTTTGCCTGTTGCTTTCACATAATATGCCCTTTACAATAAAATGAGTAGTTT
>JABUSX010000031.1 GCA_021442545.1 Eubacterium sp.
TAACAAGGAAAGAGACAGTACTCCGGAAGACATCAGCTCGGCTGTCTGGGCCGAAGTTGAACGGAACTGGGCCGAGGAAGATGCGGCAGCTGCGGCAGCAATTGCAGAAGAAAACTATATCGATGAAACGGCTGACGAATATTCAGATCCGTACTATGAAGAAACCTATTATGAAGATCCCTACTATGAAAATACATCGGAAGGGTATTGACCGGCAGCCGTTTATGGATAAAGAAGCATAGAGGAAAATGCCGTATGCGCAGAAACAGAAAAACCGTGCGGGGATACAGAGAAACGATGAGTATTCGAAGCAGGGATGACAAAGATACAGAAAAAATGCCTGCTTCCGAAGAACAGAGCCGGGATGCCATTGGCAGGATTCTGGATGAAACAGAGGCAGATGCCGTGTTGATCACGGATCCGTTCAATATGCGGTATTTATCCGGATTCTGCGGTGGTGAGGGGATGCTGTATGTATCCCGTAAGCAGAAAATTCTCATAACAGATTCCCGTTACGTGGAGCAGGCCGGCCGGGAAACGGAATTTCAGGTGGTCGAAGAAAAGACCGGGCATGTCCGGACGGATATCCTCAGAGAATGTCTGATGGAAGAAAGTGTTTCTGTGATCGGATATGAGGACAGGGATCTGCGCTGCCATGCGTTTTCTGTTCTTCAGGAAAAACTTCCGCAGGTGAAAGTCTGGAAACCGCTGGATCAGCGTATCAGCCGTCTTCGCTCCGTAAAAACGACGGAAGAGCTGACCTGTCTGGAGAAAGCCGAGTCGATCGGGGATGCGGCTTTTTCGGAAATTCCGGGCATTCTCCGGCCGGGAATGACGGAAAAGGAAGTGGCTGCGGAACTGGAATACCGTATGAAAAAGCACGGAGCAGAGGGGGTCAGTTTTTCCACAATCGTGGCTTCCGGTGTTCATTCATCCATGCCGCATGCGGTTCCGACGGATAAAAAACTGGAAACCGGGGATTTTGTGACGATGGACTTCGGCTGCATGTACGAAGGATACTGCTCGGATATGACCCGGACGGTCGTGATCGGAAAGGCGTCCGATCAGCAGAACAGGATCTATGATATCGTTCTTGAGGCGCAGAAAGCCTGTCTGGATGGACTTCGGGCCGGTATTACCGGAAAAGAGGCGGATGCTCTTGCAAGAACGGTGATCTGCAAGGCGGGTTACGGAGAGTATTTCGGTCACGGAACGGGGCATGGTGTCGGCCTGTATATCCATGAAGAACCACGTCTGTCACCGTCTGATCTGACGGTTCTGGAAGAAGGAATGGTCGTGACGGTGGAGCCCGGGATCTATCTTCCCGGCTTCGGCGGCGTACGAATCGAAGATATGGTCGTTATCACGAAAACGGGCTGCCGAAATCTTACAAAGTCTCCGAAATAACGGATTGAACTTGAGATCATGTAATACTATGATGGACTATACCTGATGGAATGCAGAAAGGAGAAGGTATGAAGGATCTGAGAGAACTGTTGAAAAAGAATGCATATCCGGGCCGCGGAATCGCACTCGGACGCACGAAGGACGGCACAAAGGCGGTCATTGTATATTTTATTATGGGACGGAGTGAAAACAGCCGGAACCGTATTTTTGCAGAAGAAGGCAACGGTATCCGGACGGAAGCTTTTGATCCTTCAAAGATGAAAGATCCGAGTCTGATCATCTACGCGCCGGTGCGGGTTCCGGATGACATACACACGGTCGTTACAAACGGAGACCAGACAGATACGATCTGTGAAGGTTTTGCGGAGGGCCGTTCTTTCGATGACAGTCTGCGTACGAGAGAATTTGAGCCGGACGGTCCGAATTATACGCCGCGTATCTCAGGTCTTGTTACGGTGAAAGAAGGGAAATGCTGCTATAAGCTTTCCATACTGAAGAGCGGAGAGGGAGATCCTTCACAGTGCAGACGCTTTTTCTTTGATTATATGCCGGCACTCCCGGGGCAGGGACATTTTGTTTCGACTTATGTACAGGACGGTGATCCGCTTCCTTCTTTTGAAGGTGAACCGATCCAGATCGAAGTACCGGACGATATCGCCGTTTTTGCCGATGAGATCTGGGAAAGCCTGAATCCGGATAATAAGGTCTCATTGTTTGTACGTGGGATAGAGATCGCAACCGGGGCAACCGAGACATATATTCTGAATGTTCACAGCTGATATTTTTGCAGAAGAGGAAATGAAAGGAGAACAGAGCGAAATGAATGAACTGCTTTTGAAATACGGATGCAACCCGAACCAGAAACCTTCCCGGATCTACATGGCGGATCAGTCTGACCTTCCGCTGACCGTTCTGAGCGGAAAACCGGGTTATATCAACTTTATGGATGCCCTGAACGGATGGCAGCTTGTGCGTGATCTGAAGAAGGCGACCGGGCTTCCGGCAGCGGCTTCTTTCAAGCATGTTTCTCCGGCCGGTGCAGCGGTAGGTCTGCCGCTGACAGATACCCTGAAGAAGATCTACTGGATCGAGGATGCAGGAGAGCTTTCTCCTCTGGCCTGTGCCTATGCGCGTGCACGCGGCGCCGACCGTATGTCTTCTTTCGGAGATTTTATTTCTCTTTCTGATGTCTGCGATGCAGATACGGCATCATTGATCCGTCGTGAGGTTTCCGACGGCGTCATCGCACCGGGATTTACCGATGAAGCACTGGAGATTCTCAGTCAGAAGAAAAACGGAAATTATGTGGCGATTCAGATCGATGAAAACTACGTTCCGGAACCCCTGGAAAAACGTCAGATCTACGGCATTACTTTTGAACAGGGACGTCAGGAGCTTCCGATCGACGATGCGCTGCTTTCCAATATTGTGACCGCAAATAAGGATCTGACAGAGGCAGCGGCACGGGATCTGAAGATCGCCCTGATTACTCTGAAATATACGCAGTCCAATTCGGTCTGTTTCGTAAAAGACGGCCAGGCGATCGGTGTCGGAGCCGGACAGCAGTCCCGCGTGCATTGTACAAGACTTGCCGGTTCGAAAGCAGATAACTGGTGGCTGCGTCAGAGTCCGCAGGTGCTGGGGCTTCCTTTCCTTGAAGGAATCCGCCGTGCAGAACGGGATAATGCCATTGATGTTTACATCGGAGCAGAGTATCAGGATGTTCTGGCAGAAGGTGCCTGGCAGAAAGTGTTCAGGGAAAAACCGGCCGTATTTACAGAAGAAGAGAAACGTGCGTGGCTTGATACGCTTACGGATGTTGCACTCGGTTCCGATGCGTTCTTCCCCTTCTCCGACAATATCGAACGTGCGAAGAAGAGCGGTGTGCGCTATATTGCAGAGCCGGGCGGATCGGTGCGTGATGACGATGTGATTGCCTGCTGCGATAAGTACAACATGGTCATGTCCTTTACAGGCATCCGTCTGTTCCATCATTAAAATAATCGGGAGATACAGCAGTATGAATGAAGAATTTCGCGCTGAAGAAAACGCATATTCCAACATAGGGCATGTCATCGGTGTCATAAGCGGCAAAGGCGGCGTGGGAAAATCTATGGTCACCGCATCTCTTGCCAATGCGATGGCACTGCAGGGCTTCCGGGTCGGCGTGCTTGATGCGGACATTACGGGTCCGTCCATTCCGAAGATGTACGGCCTCTCCGGAACGGTGGATGCAGATGAAAACGGAATGTATCCGGCAGAGACGGCGAACGGGATTGCCGTCATGTCTGTCAACCTTCTGCTGCCTGGCGAGGAGGAACCGGTGATCTGGCGCGGACCGGTTATCGGAAATATGGTCAAACAGTTCTGGACGGATGTTATCTGGGGACAGATGGATTATCTATTTGTGGATATGCCGCCCGGAACGGGAGATGTGCCGCTGACGGTTTTTCAGTCCCTTCCTGTTGACGGAGTAGTGCTTGTGACCTCTCCCCAGGATCTGGTGCGGATGATCGTGGCAAAGGCTCTGAATATGTCCCGGATGATGGAAATACCCGTACTGGGCATGATCGAAAATTACAGTTATATGTCCTGTCCGCACTGCGGAGAAAAGCTGTATCCGTTTGGTGAAAGTCATCTGGATGAAATTTCTTCTTCGTACAACGTTCCGATCCTGGGGCGTATTCCGGTCGATCCGGAACTTGCGAAGGCAGCTGATGCAGGAGAGTTTGCGGGGGTAAGCAGTACAGTTCTGGATGATGCTGTCATCCGTCTGCGTGAACTGTAAGGCACAGAAAAAAATCAGAAAACGAGAGCAGAGAGACGGTGAGAAAGAAACCGTCTCTTTGCGCGATAAGACTGCCCTGCGGCCACCGTGCTCGTACGGCTTTTCTGTAAATGTGAAAAAAATATGAAGAACAGATGACAAAAACGAACAAAATATTTGACAAACCATGTCCAATCGATGTATTCTCGACTGTGGAGGAGTAACAATATGATCATTACATTAAAAGATGGCTCTACAAAGGAATATGACAACCCTGTCACTGTCTATGAGGTAGCCTCTGACCTGTCCGAAGGACTGGCACGTATGGCAGCAGCCGGTGAGGTGGACGGAGAAATCTGTGATCTGAGAACAGTTCTGGACAAAGACTGCAGCCTGCAGATCCATACGTATCAGGATGAAGCAGGACTGGCAGCGTATCGTCATACTACATCGCATGTTATGGCACAGGCTATCAAGCGTCTGTGGCCGGATGCAAAGCTGGCGATCGGTCCTTCAATTGCAAATGGCTTCTATTATGATATTGACCGGGAAGGCGGTTTTGTTCCGGATGATCTCGGAAAGATCGAAGCCGAAATGAAAAAAATCATAAAAGAAGGTTTTTCGCTCCGGCGCTTCACGCTTCCGAGAAATGAGGCGATCGCCTTCATGAAGGAAAAAGAAGAACCGTACAAGGTAGAACTGATCGAGGATCTTCCCGAGGACGCACAGATCAGTTTTTACGAGCAGGGGGAATTTACCGATCTCTGCGCCGGTCCGCATCTGGAAAATGTGAAGCCGATCAAAGCATTCAAGCTGACAAGTCTTGCAGGTGCCTACTGGCGGGGCAGTGAAAAGAACAAGATGCTGACCCGTATCTATGGTACGGCATTCCCGAAGAAAGCTCAGCTGGACGAGTATCTTACGATGCTGGAAGAAGCAAAGAAGCGTGACCACAGAAGGCTCGGCCGTGAGATGGGTCTCTTTATGATGCACGATGCAGGACCCGGATTCCCGTTCTTTCTTCCGAAAGGCATGCTCCTGAAGAATGCTCTGCTGGATTACTGGCGGGATATCCATCTTCGGAATGACTATGTTGAGATCTCAACGCCGGTCATTCTGAGCCGGACGCTCTGGGAAACATCCGGGCACTGGGATCATTATAAGGAAAATATGTATACGACGGTGATCGACGGGGAGGATTATGCGGTAAAACCGATGAACTGCCCGGGATCGATCCTCGTATACCAGCAGGAGCCCCACTCCTATCGGGATCTTCCGCTTCGTTACGGAGAATGTGGTCTCGTTCACAGGCATGAAAAATCCGGAGAACTTCACGGACTGATGCGTGTGCGCTGTTTTACGCAGGATGATGCGCATATTTACATGACCAGAGAGCAGACCAAAGATGAGATCAAACGGGTTGCTCGTCTGATCGATGAGGTCTATAAGCTCTTTGGATTCCAGTATTTTGTGGAATTGTCCACGAGGCCGGAAAACTCCATGGGATCCGATGAAGACTGGGAACTGGCAACAGATGCCCTGCGTGATGCCCTTGATGAAATGGGTCTGGAATATATTGTAAACGAAGGCGACGGTGCCTTCTACGGACCGAAGATCGATTTCCATCTGAGGGATTCTCTCGGAAGAACCTGGCAGTGCGGAACGATTCAGCTGGATTTCCAGCTGCCGCAGCGCTTTGAGCTGGAATACATCGGAGCAGACGGCGAAAAGCATCGTCCGATCATGATCCATCGTGTATGCTTTGGATCGGTTGAACGTTTTATCGGCATTCTGATCGAGCATTTTGCCGGTGCGTTCCCGGCCTGGCTCTCTCCGGTGCAGGTGCGTATCCTGCCTATTTCAGAAAAGTATATGGACTACGCACGGACAATAAAAGATAAACTGGTGGATGCCCATATCCGCACGGAACTGGATGAACGTTCCGAAAAGATCGGCTATAAGATCCGCGAAGCACAGAATGCAAAGATCCCGTATATGCTGGTCGTGGGACAAAAGGAAGAAGAAAACGGGCTGGTTTCGGTCCGTCTGCGTCACGGAGGAGATCAGGGACAGATGGATCCGGATGCCTTTATCGCGCAGCTCAAAGAAGAAATAGAAACAAAACGTCTGCCTGATGCACGCGTCGAGTAAAAAATGAAGGGAGTATCTCATGAGTAAAGGTGGAAAAGTTGCATTGTTTATTCTGTGCCTTGTTCTGACAGCCGGTATCTTCGGATTTATCGGATGGCGGATCATTACGATTCAGAAAGAAGGGCAGCAGGCCAAAATTGAAGCAGAAGAACAGGCTAAGGCCGAAGCAGAGCTGGCGCTGAAGATGCTGGAAACGCCGACGCCGACTCCGACGCCGATCGCTACTCCGACAGCTACACCGACACCGACACCGACGGCTACACCGACGCCGACGGCTACTCCGACACCGACTCCGACTCCGGAACCGGTTAAAGAGTATATTATCAGCTGCCGCGGTGATGCAATGATGCAGGAGCCGCCCGAAGGTGAAGAGAGTACGGAAGAAGGCTATCCGGAGAAACTTCAGACTTTGATCGATGCTGCCGGATATGATTTTATTGTTGAGGATAACACATGGTATATGGCAGGAACCCTGTCTCAGATGCGTCTGGCCGGTGTAAGCAAAGAGGAAGTGGATGCCTATGTTGAAGAACATAAGGCGATTGCAGAACAGAACGGAACGGAACCCGATATTTATGAGACCGTTATTCGTGACGATCTGGATGCCAAACTGGCTGAAACAGAACGTGATGATTATGACGGAATCCTGTGTCTCTGCATGGGTCTGAACGGCGGCTGGAACAATGATCCGTTTGAACTGATGGATCAGCAGCAGAAAATCCTGGATACCTATAAGCAGCAGGATAAATTCATCATCATGGGCTGCTATCCGTCCTACTTTACGGAAGAAGATACTGCCTATTATGATTCTCTGTTCACGGAGCAGTGGGGAGATCATTATCTGTCACTCACCAGCAATATTACGACAGATCCTGTAACAGACGAAGGACGTGAGCAGATTGCAGTGGTTCTGTTTGACAAACTGGAAAGTATCGGTTATCTGAAACCTGCTTCCGACGGAGCCAAGGATGCAGAAAAGAAAGAAGAAGCAGCTGCGGAAAAAGCTGTTGAAGATGCAGTCGTGGAAGAAGCTGTTGAAGAAGCAGTCGTGGAAGAAGCAGTACAGGATGCAGCAGCAGGCTGAAACCGATGACGGAATGGTGAACCGCATGAAAATAAGAGTTTTAATATGCAGTGCAGTTCTGGCCGGAACGCTTCTTATGACCGGATGTTCAGTTACGGACAATTTGCAGAACCTGACCGGGAATGTTGACAATAACGCGGATCAGAGTACAGAAGTGAAGCGGGAGGGTGTCTCTCTGAAATCGGAGAACATCGATCCGACACTGGAAAAACCGGTCTTTGACAACGAACTTGTTTCTGTGGTTAACGTTACGGCCGGCGGTTCTGCCATACTTGAGGCAAAGGCCACGGCGAATGGTTCCGGTTCGATTACCTACCAGTGGTACAGCAACAACGTC
>JABUSX010000426.1 GCA_021442545.1 Eubacterium sp.
GCATTCATAAAGGCCAGATCCAGCAGGGTAAACAGGACGAGCGCCCATCCGGCCGCAAGACCGGAGATCCTGTAAACGATGATCATAAAGAGGATGATGATCAGAAGACCGATCACACCGGCAATAACGCTGATGCTGAGTGCTTCCTGACCGAGCGAGGCTCCGACAACATTTGAATAGATTTCATTCAGTTCCAGAGAAAGAGAACCGATGCGGATGAAGGAAGCCAGCTCCCGGGCCGTTTCAATGCTCTCCATACCCGTGATCTGGGCCTTGCCGCCTGTGATGACCGACTGCACGACAGGCGCGCTGATGACTTCACCGTCATAAACGATCGCGATCTGCTTGCCGAGATTTTCCTGTGTGGCTTCGGCAAACTTCGTCGTGCCTTCCGGAGTCAGCGTCAGTTCCACGACATATTCATGCTGTCCCGTCGTATTATCCGTATAGGCAACACCCTCTGCTCCGGCAACGTCCGTTCCTTCAAGGACAACGTTTCCGTCCATGTCCGTAAAGGACAGAGAACCCGGTTTTCCGAGTTCGGAAAGGATCTCGTTGGCATCCGTAACACCCGGAATTTCCACGTTGATCCGGTTCAGTCCCTGCTGGTAGACAGCAGATTCCGTACTGAACTGCGTTACCCTCTGTTTCAGCTTATAGACCGTATCGTCCATAGCTTCCTGCGACGGAGCAGCCTCCGTTGCCTCGTAGGTAATGCTGACACCGCCGGAGAGATCCAGACCGGTGCGGATATTCGACATGGCTCCTGTTTTCTCCGGGCCCCAGCCGACAAGAACCGTGTAGGCAAGAAGCGCCGTCACGGCGGCCAGAACGACCAGTGTGATAATACTCTGTTTCTTTCTCATTTTTTTCTTCCCTCTTTATGAACAAGTTTCTTATTTTATATGCTTTCAGACGCAGCCGCCTTAAGCATAAGTGCACATTCCACACGTTTTCTCTGCATCACGCAGCCGATCTCGTAGGTACCGTCGATCGCACCGGAAGCATGAAATCCATTCGCCATGCAGCCGCCGCTGCAGAAGAAACGCGCAAAGCAGTCCGCACATTCCGGACGGCTGTAGACATTGACCGAACGGAAACGGCGGCAGACCGCCTCTTCTTTGATGCCCTCTGTTACATTTCCGAGACAGAAGCCCTCTTCCCCGACGAACTGGTGGCAGGGATAGAGGTCACCCCACGGCGTGACTGCCAGGTATTCTCCCCCCGCTCCGCAGCCGGACAGGCGCTTGTATACGCAGGGACCGCCGGTCAGATCAATCATAAAATGGAAGAAATTGAAATCTCTTCCTTCACGTCTGCGGCGAAGCATTTCACCCGCCAGCAGATCATACTGCTCGCAGATCTGAGGCAGATCCTCTTCACGGATCGCATATTCCTCCGACAAGGGCGCCACGACCGGCTCAACCGAGATCTGTTCAAAGCCGAGATCCGCCATATGCAGGACATCTGCCGCAAAATCCAGATTGAAATGCGTAAATGTCCCCCGGGCGTAATACTTCTGCTGCCCCCTGCTTTCGGCAAACTTCAGGAACTTCGGTACGATCCGGTCATAACTTCCGGCCCTGCCCGAGCGATCCGGACGCATCCTGTCGTTGACTTCCCTGCGTCCGTCAAGGCTCATCACGACATTATCCATCTCTTTGTTGCAGAAAGCCATGATTTCTTCGTTCAGAAGAACTCCGTTTGTCGTCAGCGTAAAGCGAAAATGCTTATCGTGCAGGGCTTCCTGCTCCCGGCCGTACGCAACCAGTTCCTTCACGACTTCCCAGTTCAGGGTCGGTTCTCCGCCGAAGAAATCCACTTCCAGATTCCGTCTGTTTCCGGAATTCCGGATCAGGAAATCCAGCGCCGCCCTGCCGACTTCCGCCGTCATCAGCGAACGCTTTCCGTGATACTCGCCTTCTCCGGCAAAGCAGTAGCGGCAGGCCAGATTGCAGTCATGCGCAATGTGAAGGCAAAGTGCCTTGACAACTGTCGGCCGCGCTGCAAAGGCCTCAACGGAAGGTCTGAAATTGTCCTCCGTAAAAAGCTGTCCTGCTTCTTTCAGCTGCCGGATCTCATCCAGGACTTCCTCAACCTCCTGCTCAGACCATTTTGCAGAAAGCATCTCTTTTACGGCATCCGGATCCTTTCCTTCCTCCATCAAAGAAAGTGCCTCAAACGACAGATCATCCAGCACGTGCACCGAACTGCTGCTGACATCCAGGCAAAGCTTTATTCCGTTGTTTTCAAATACGTGTATCAAGATTGTTCCGTTTTTCCTGTAAATACTCTTCTGAACTGTTCTGTGCCGGATCCGTCTGTTCCTCTGTTCTTCAGGACAAACAGATCCGCAGTCGGATAATGCCCTGTTTTTTACAACAAACAGACCCACAGTCGGATGATACCCTGTCTTTCACAACAAACAGATCCGCAGTTCGATGATACCCTGTTTTTTACAACAAAACTATGTTCCCGCACCGTTCCGGCACGGGAACATCGACTAAAACCGGTTCCTTTTCATACAGTATTTCGTCTGCAGCCTTACTTTTTCTGTTCGCAGGTCTGGTTGCCGACCGTACAGGACGTTTTGCAGGCAGACTGGCAGGATGTCTGGCATTCTCCGCATCCGCCCTTTTTTAAAGTATCCTGAAGTTTCTTCGTTTCAACAGTCTGTATATGTTTCATAACTGCCTGATCCCTCCTGTTATAATATTATTTTTCGGCCGGTTTCCGAAGAAGATCTCCGGCATTCGCGGCCCTTCAAACGAGCGGGGCGCACTGCTCCCGTTCAGACCGCCATATTATAGCATACAGAAAGGACAGCCGCAAGGCTGTCCTTCTGCACTTTTTACCGCTGTTCTTCCGGATCTGTCATTCCTTACATGCACACTTGAAATCCAGAAGCTCCTTATGATATTTTTCGGACTTTCCGTACCGGATCTGATTCATCTTCAGATGGAAAAACGCTGCAAAAGCAACAAATGCGGCACTCATAACGGCAATAAACGGAATCATCTTATCCATGACACCGGTATTGACCTTTGTGGTGACCTTGCTCGTGGTTGCTGTTGTTTTGTTTGTTGTTGTCGTCCCATTGTATGTCTGGGTCTTGGTTGTTGTGCTGCTCACGCCGCCTTTTGTGCCGCCGCCGACCAGATCCGATGTGCCCGCAGCAAAAACGGTCATCTGACAGCCAAAAAGAAATACGACAGCAACTACAACGGCCAGAAGCTTGATAAGACGTGTTCTCTTCAGTTTTTTCATTGTAATTCTCCCCTTAGACCGGACTCCCCAATCCGTTATTGAATTGTAACAACACTTTACCACGCTTTTACAAGTTTGTAAAGAATCATTTTAATAGAAACTTAATATTTTTGAGATGTTACCTGTACACACGGATCTTCTTCAGCACACGCACCGCCATTCCGCCCATCGGATACTTCCGCATTTCCGCTTCTCCGGTATGCGAGATCTTAACATAAATGATCAGATAAACGAAAATGGCCGCAATGATCGAAACAAAGAGTCCGATCGACGGACGCTTCGTAACAGATGCGATCAGACTGTACAGTGCGAAGGCAACGGCTCCCATGACGGCAGAGGCAATCAGCGGTTCGATGTAGGTCTTCCGGATCTCCATGCGGAAACGCAGATATTTCCTGAGCGAAAGAGTATTCAGGACACAGCAGACCACCGTAAACAGGATGTTGGAGATCATGACCGCATAGACATCCAGCTGCGGGAACAAAGCCAGCAGCAAGGCCAGAGAAGCCATGTTGACGCCAAGAGAAACGGCGGAATTGATCAGAGCCGTTTTCTGCTGTCCGATTGACTGAAGAACGCCGCCCGTCACGATCGAGAAGGAATCCGTCACAACAAAGATGGAACCGAACATGAGCAGTTTTGCCGCAAGATCACTCGATGCCGGAAAGAGAACACCCATGATCGGATACGCCAGAACAGTCAGGCCGATCATACAGGGAATACAGACGAACATGGACAGCCGGATCGTTTCGTTCGATTTCCGGTTGACCTCGCGCCTGTCGCCGACGGCATAACTCTCCGAGACTTCCGGCATCATCGCCGACGTGCCGGCCGAAGCAAGGGCGAGGGGTATTCCGATCATCGGAATATAGTAGTTGCTGTACTCTCCGTAAGCCGCCATGATGAGCTCGGAATCGATACCGTGCAGACCCTGAATGCTGGAATAAACATAGGTATTCAGATACGCACTGCAGTTGTATATAAAGGAGGTAAAGATGATCGGCGTGATCATCAGAATGATGTCCTTAAAGATATCTCCGTAGCTTTCCTCAGTGGAGTGGATATCCCGTTTTCTTCTTCTCCTGAAAAATCCGCGGTTGATCCGGAACACATAGAGCATGAAGATCAGTCCGACCGCCACACCGGCTCCGGTTCCGATCGTACCGCCCATTGCGCCGAAGATGGCCGCATTCGCGCCTCCTTCCGGTGCCATTGTTCGAATGAGAACAACCGCTGCAATGACACTGACCAGCGCATTCATGATCTGTTCCAGAATCTGTGAGATCGAGGTCGGTGTCATGGATTTGTGAGCCTGGAAGTAACCCCGGAACACGCCCAGGATCGCCGAGAGAAAGATCGTCGGTGCCAGAGCCCGCAGGGCCGGCAGGGCATTCGGCTGATTGGCAGGAAGAAGAAAACGTCCGCCGAACCAGCAGATCAGAGCCGTAACGCCGCCTACGATCACCGCGTAGATCATGGCTCCCAGGAAGGTCTTATGTGCGTTCCGGTACTGTCCCAGCGCGTTTTTTTCGGAAACGATCTTGGAGATCGCCATCGGGATACTGTAGGAAGAGATCAGCAGAAGGATCGAATACAGGTTGCTTGCCACCCCGTAATAGCCCATGCCGACGGAGCCCAGCGTGGCGCCGAGAGGGCGGCGGTACAAAAGACCGATTACGCGGGAAATGATCGATGCGATCATCAGGATCGACGCATTTTTCACCAAGGTGTTTTTCTGTTTCATTCTGTCTCCGTCTCTTCGGTAAGATTCCAGTCTATCGGTTTTTCACCATGCGCTTCCAGAAAGGCATTCGTACGCGAGAAAGGGCGGCTCCCGAAAAAGCCTCTGTAGGCGGAAAGCGGGCTCGGATGCGGTGACGCAATGATCAGATGGTTCGGATCATGGATCATCTCCTGCTTCCGCTGTGCCGGACGGCCCCATAAGATAAAGACGATCGGCCGGTGCTGTTCCGCCAGAATACGGATGGCCGCATCCGTAAACATTTCCCATCCGATCTCCCGGTGTGAATTTGCTCTGTGTGCCCGCACCGTGAGTACGGTATTCAGCAGCAGCACACCCTGGTCCGCCCATTTTTCAAGGCATCCGCTTTCCGGGACCGGACAGCCCAGATCGTCATGCAGTTCCTTATAAATATTCACAAGAGACGGAGGAATCTCGATTCCCGGCCGCACCGAAAAACTGAGACCGTGTGCCTGGCCCTCTTCGTGATAAGGATCCTGGCCCAGGATCACGACCCGCACCTTTGACAGGGGCGTAAAGTGAAACGCATTAAAAATATCATCTGCAGGCGGGTAGACGGTATACTGACGATACTCCTGCCCGACCCTGCGGAACAGTTCCCGATAATACGGCTTCCGGAATTCTTCCTGCAGTGCTTTTTCCCATTCCCCTGTGATCGGCGGCATTCTGATCCACAACCACAGTCCGCTTACACTCTGCGGACTGCCACTCCTTTCTCATCCAGATACTCTTTCAGATCGGCAATTTCCAGTTCTTTATAATGGAAAAGAGAAGCTGCAAGTGCTGCATCTGCTCCGCCTGCGGTCAGCGCATCATAAAAATGTTCTTTCGTTCCGGCACCGCCGGATGCGATCACGGGGATACCGACCGCGGCAGAGATCGCAGAGGTCAGTTCCAGATCGTAACCCGCCTTTGTTCCGTCGCAGTCCATGCTTGTGAGAAGGATCTCTCCGGCTCCGCGGCGTTCTGCTTCCACGGCCCATTCGACGGCATCCAGACCCACATCGATCCGTCCGCCGTTTTTATACACCGTCCATCCTTCCGCATCCCTGCGCCGGCGGGCATCGATCGCAACGACGACGCACTGGCTTCCGAAAACTTCAGCCGCATCCGAGATCAGATTCGGCGTATTGATAGCGGAGGAATTGATCGACACCTTGTCGGCACCTTCCCTCAGGATTATACGGAAATCCTCTACCGTCCGGATCCCTCCTCCGACCGTGAACGGGATAAAGACCGTCTCCGCAACTTTCCGGACCATATCCACGACCGTCCTGCGGTCATCGCTCGAAGCCGTGATATCCAGAAAGACCACCTCATCGGCACCGGCACGGTCATAGGCTTTTGCCACCTCGACCGGGTCCCCGGCGTCTCTCAGCTGCACGAAGTTTATTCCTTTTACAACTCTGCCCTTATCGACATCCAGGCAGGGAATGATCCTTTTTGTATGCATAAAATGTTCCTTTTTCTCAGGCAAACGCACGCAGCATGGACAGGCCGACATCCGAACTTTTTTCCGGATGAAACTGTGTTCCGAAAACGGATCCCTGTTCCACTGCGGCATGGATCTCCACGCCGTAGTCCGCGGTGGCCTTTACGATCTCCGGATCAGCCGCTTTCAGATAGTAGGAATGAACGAAATATACGTAGGCACCTTCCTGCGTTTCACGGAACAGTTTCCCGTCATGCTGCAGATGAAGCGAATTCCACCCCATATGCGGGATCTTGAGACCCGGCGCCTCCGGGATCTTCAGGATCTCCCCTTTCAGCAGCCCCAGCCCCGGAACACCCGGGCTTTCCTCGCTTCTTTCAAACAGAAGCTGCAGTCCGAGACAGATGCCAAGAAGGGGAATCCCCTTACCGGCCGCTTCACGGATCGCGCCGGCAAGGCCGCCCTGTTCCAGCCGTTCCATGGCGCTTCCGAAGCTTCCGACTCCGGGAAGGATCAGCTTATCCGCACACCGGATCCGCTCCGGATCTCCCGTGAGAAGAACTTCTTCTCCCAGAAACTGCAGCGCTTTTTCAACGCTTTTAATATTGCCTGCACCGTAATCAATAATCGTGATCATTGTCATTCCCTGTTTTCGAAGTTTGAAATCCGGCCGGACCATGCTATAATGAACCGCGCACCGGCCGGCATAAAGAGGCAGGAACCTGCATCTTCCCGGATGATCCGGATTTTTTCGATGTCCCGCATCATTAACTGTACCAGTATACATTACTTTCATTTTCCGGTCAAAAGTTCCTGATGCGATCTTTGAAAGAAATCTGAAATGCGGGATGATGCCTTTTTTCTGCGGTCCGGTCCTCTGCCGCATCATTCGCACGGATACGGTAGTTATTCTCACGAATGTGTTAAAAGCTCATGGTGCGAAACGCTGTTGTTTTGTTTCCCTGTTCAGGAAAGGTTCTGATCATGTCAACAGGTACTGCTGCTAAAAATACTTCTCTGCGTTCTTCTCTGTTGCTGCTCCTCTGCGCCACGCTCTGGGGAACGACTTTTGTCGCCCAGAGTATAGCTTCCGACATAATACAGCCTTTCACCTATCTTGCCTGCCGCTCTCTGCTGGGCTTTGTCTGTGTTCTGCCTCTTGCTCTGCTCCTGAACCGAAACAGGTCTGCCTCAGCCGCAGAACATTCCGTTTCCGGTTCGAAGGACAGCTCTTCCGAAAACAAGATCGTTTCTCCAGGTGCATCCGTATCATCCGA
>JABUSX010000329.1 GCA_021442545.1 Eubacterium sp.
CGAATCCGAAAATGAAAGCCTGCAGAAAAGATCTGACACAGAAGGATCGTCTGCCGGAAAGCCCACTGGGGCAGAGAAAGGAACGGCCTACCACCATGTTTTCGCGGCTCTTGATCACGCCCTTTTTGC
Organism: Eubacterium sp.; assembly: GCA_021442545.1. Taxonomy (GTDB): domain Bacteria; phylum Bacillota; class Clostridia; order Lachnospirales; family Lachnospiraceae; genus Bilifractor. The sequence goes on from JABUSX010000329.1 coordinate 130, forward strand.
AGACGAAAAAGAGATCACGACGGAAAAGGTCAGGGAAGAGCTGCATCGTATGTGTGATGCCGCCATGCTTTCGGAAGCAGAGGCGCGCATGGTGCGGCCGGACAGGATCTGCGCCTTCCTGAAAAGTGATCTCGGACGCAGAATGACGAAGGCGGCACTTGCCGGTACGCTGCACCGTGAGCAGCCCTTTGTACTGGATGTGCCGGCGGAAGAAATTCTTTCCGTTCCGGAAGAAGCAGCCGGTGAGACCATTCTGGTCCAGGGGGCGATCGATGCCTACTGGTTCGAGGACGGTGAGATCATCCTTATGGACTATAAGACGGACCGCATAAGAAAGAGCGGCGGGAAGGAACTGATCCGGCGCTATCGGAAGCAGCTGGCCAGTTACCGGCGTGCGCTGACGCAGATCACCGGTATTCCGGTCCGGGAGACGTGGATCTGGTCGCTTTATGCAGGTGCGGTTCCGCTGGATGAATACGACGGAAAATGAAGCCGGCAGGAATCAAAGCTTTCCGGATGAGAACAATGCGGCAGCCGCATCGGTTCCGCCGGAAAACGGACTGCCGGACTGAAAACAGGAGAAAAGATGAAGAAAGCAAAAGGCATAGGCGTTTATATATTGTTCTGCCTGATGGCCCTGGTGCTGGGTGCGATCGCAGGTATTATTGTCTGGGGAATACTGATGCTCATCAATCTGCTGACGGGCGTGATCTGGGAAAAGATCCCGGCAGCGATTGCCGGCGGATCGCCCGGTTTTCTCTATTATCTTGTGATCGGCGTGGCAGGAGCCGTCATTATCGGATTGCTGCAGAAAAGAAACGGGATCCTTCCGGATGAGATGGATGAAGTGCTGGCCAAGATCAAAAAGACAGGCCGGTATTCCTATAAAAACATCGGTGCGATCACGATTGCCGCGATGATGCCGCTCATCTTCGGCGCGGCCATCGGACCCGAGGCAGGTCTGACCGGTGTGATCGCGGGCCTCTGCTACTGGGTGGCCGACAGCCTCCGGGCGAGAAGGGGACGCCTCGGCGAAATGCTGGATGAAAAATCGGATCAGGGAAGTTCGCTGGCGGAAACAGGTATTGCAGTCGTCCTTTCCGTGATCTTCCGGAATCCGCTCATGGGCATCGTAGGGAATATCGAACCGAACGGTTCCGATGAACACTATAAAACGAAGTTTCTGAAAAAAGGAGCGCGGATCCCCTTTTACATCCTCGGGGTCGTCGGTGCTCTGCTGGGCGTTTTCCTTATAGGAAAACTGATAAATGCAGAAGCGCTGGGACTGCCTCGCTTTCAGCCGGACCGCGAATTCGGTTTCGATCAGCTGAAATGGTACCCCCTGCTGATCCTCATCGGAATCGGTCTGGCGATGTTCTACCTCCTTGTGAAGAAGATTACGGAAGTTCTTTCCGGCAAGATAAAGCAGTACCGCATTCTCAGCTGCCTGATTCCCGGCATCTGCATTGCATTTGCGGCCTTTCTCATTCCGGATATTCTTTTCTCCGGCGAATCCCAGATGGGTCCCCTCAGTCTTTCGTGGACCACATCTTCGGCCGGTTATCTGATTACCGTATGCCTGCTGAAGATCCTGCTTTCAAACGTCTGCATCAGCTTCGGATGGCGGGGCGGATCGATCTTCCCGATCATCTTCTGCGGGGCATCCGCCGGATTTGCATTTGCACTTGTGACCGGAATGGACGGGACTCTGGCCGTGGCCGTTCTCTGCGGAGCCATGTACGGATATATTTCCAGGAAACCGCTCCTTGTCATTGCGGTTCTCTGCATCTGCTTCCCGATCACCTTTATCATACCCGTAGCGATCGGTGCATTCATTGCGTCGAAGATACCGGTTCCCGGGAAGAAAAAAGTGCAGGAAGCAGCGGGCACGTAAGGATCATGATTCTGTCCAGGAAGAAAAATCCGAAAGAAGAAGCAGCCGCATAAGGGAAACGGTTCTGTCTGCGGACAGAAACAGATAGAAAACGTATTCCATGCACAGAATAAAAGTGAAAGGCGTATTCGGAGTACAGGGAATCTGAAGAATGAAACACTTCAGAAAATACAGACAAAATCCATATTGCAGATCAGGGAGGGCAGAAAAATGAGTGTCGGTTTTATCGGACTGGGTATTATGGGAAGACCCATGGCAAAGAATCTTCTGAAGGCAGGCGTGGAACTGGTCGTCTGCGACGTCGATCCGGATGCCGTTGAAGTGCTTCTGAAGGAAGGCGCTTCGTACGGAACTTATGAAGAGATCGGAACTACCTGCGATGTCATCTTCCTGATCCTGCCGAACGGGCAGATCTCACAGGAGGTTCTCTTCGGGGAAAAGGGTGCCGCAAAAACCCTCTCTGCAGGAAAGGTCGTCTGTGATATGTCCAGCGTTACGCCGACGGAAAGCCGGACATGCTATCGGAAACTGAAAGAGCTCGGCGTCGGTTTTGTGGATGCGCCTGTCAGCGGCGGAGAGCCGGGAGCCGTAAACGGAACCCTGGCGATCATGTGCGGCGGCGACCGGGAAGATTTCGAACGCCTGATCCCGTATTTCGATATCATGGGAAACAGCAGCCTTCTGATCGGCGAAAGCGGCAGCGGCAGCGTGACGAAGCTGGCGAATCAGATCATCGTCAACATGGGCATCGCAGCCGTTTCGGAAGCCTTTGTTCTTGCGGCGAAAGCCGGTGCGGATCCGATGAAGGTCTATCAGGCTATCCGGGGCGGGCTGGCAGGAAGTGCCGTTCTCGATGCCAAGATTCCCATGATCTGCGGACGGAATTTCAAGCCGGGCGGAAAACTCAGCATCAATCACAAAGATATACGGAACGTGATCAATACGGCTCATGATCTGGATGTGCCCGTGCCGCTTTCCGCACAGCTTTTTGAAATCCTGCAGGCTCTGAAGGTGGACGGACGCATGGACGAGGATCATGCCGGCATCGTGCATTATTTTGAAAAGCTTGCTGATATAGAAGTTTCATCCGATATAGAATAATGATTCATAAGGAGGGTCCGAATGAGAACGTATGAGAAAGATATCGTAACGATTTCAGTTGTGAATTACGCATGCAGGTACGGAGACAAGGAAGCCAACCTGAAAGGGATCTGCGGCTATGTGGAAGCGCTGGCCAGAAGAGGGAGCGACATCATCGTTCTGCCGGAAGTGGCTCTGTGCGGATACGATAATCAAAGAGATATTACAGATCCGAAGCAGAAAAACCAGCAGCTTCTTGCGGAACAGGTTCCCGGCCCTTCTTCGAACGCCGTGGCGGAGATCACGAAAAAGTACGGTGTTTATGCCGTATTCGGTATGACGGAGCGTGCATCCGACGGAAAGGTCTACAATGCGGCCGTTGCCTGCGGTCCGGAAGGAGTCATCGGGAGCTATCATAAGATCCATCTGCCGAAGGAAGAGGTCTACTGGGCAGAACGCGGAGAAGAGCCCTTCCTCTTTGATACGCCGTGGGGACCCGTCGGCGTGGGGATCTGCTACGACGTGTACTGGTTCCCGGAATTGTTCCGCTACTACCGGGCAAGAGGCGCGAGACTGTGCCTGAATCCGACCATCGTGGCAAAGGAAGAGGTTCCGGGTGAAGTCTGCCGTCTTGCTCTGGAACACACGGCCATTACCAGTTCCGTCTATATTGCAAGCGCCGGCATGACCGGACTCGGTCTGCACAGCCACGGGCTCGGCGGAAGCAGCATCATCGGGCCGTCCATGAAACTCGGCGACGCGTATTATTACGCCGGCAGACCCTTCCACGGAAAAGACAGCGACCAGGAGGAAGTCTTTACGGCAACGGTAGACCTGTCGCTGGCCGACCATGTTTCCGACTGGGTCCTGTACTACGAAAATCCGGAAACGGGAGCCATGGACTGGCGTCCGGAACTCTATCAAAAATGGAGTAAAGAGATCGTGGACAGACACGAGTGGTGAAGCTGTTTTTCGAGGTATGGAAAAACAGCGGAGAGAGCAGCAAAGAAAACCGCAGGAAACAGAAACAGAGAAAACTGTAATGATAGCAGCATAGAAAACTGCAGATATTAGAAACAAAGTGAAACGGGAGAACTGTCATGAAGAAAGAAAGATTATCCGCTTCGATCCTGAATTCTTTTCCTGAAGTGGATGAAGCGCAGGTCGATGCGATGCTGCGTGCAGAGATCGAAAAAAACGACCGGAAGATCATCGTACTGGATGATGATCCCACCGGAGGACAGACAATTCACGATATCCGCGTTTACACGGACTGGAGCATCGATTCGATCCGCAGGGGCTTTGCCGAGGAAAACAGGATCTTTTACGTGCTCACGAACAGCAGAGGCATGACCGAAACGGAAACGACAAAGGTCCATGAGGAGATCATGTCCGTTGTCAGCCGCGTTTCGGAAGAAACCGGAAAGCCGTATTTTTATATTTCCCGCAGCGATTCCACCCTTCGCGGACACTATCCCCTGGAAACAGAACTCCTGAAAGCCGGCATGGAAGCAGGCGGCGTGCAGCCGGACGGAGAGATCCTTCTTCCCTTCTTCAGGGAAGGCGGCCGCTTCACGATGAATAACATCCATTATGTGAAGACCGGAGAGGAACTGGTTCCCGCAGCGGAAACGGAATTTGCCCGCGACGCCACCTTTGGCTATACGCATTCGTATCTTCCTGATTATATCGAGGAAAAAACGGCCGGCCGTTATAAGGCGGCGGACGTCACCTGTATTGCGCTGGAAGATCTGCGTGCACTCAGGATCGATAAGATCAAAGAGCAGCTTCTGCAGGTCTCGGGCTTCAACAAAGTCTGTGTAAACTGCGTGGATTACTGTGACCTGAAGATCTTCTGCATTGCCCTGTACCGCGCTATGTCGGAAGGAAAAGTCTTTCTGTTCCGGACTTCCGCCAGCTTCGTGAAGGCCGTCGGCGGCATTACGGATCAGCCGCTTCTTACAAGGGAGCAGATGATCCGGACCGAGTCGAAAAACGGAGGGGTCGTTGTGGTCGGCAGCCACATGAAGAAGACCACAGCCCAGCTCGAAGAACTGCTTACGCTGCCGGGAACCGTTCCCGTGGCATTCCGTTCTTCTCTGATTCTGGAAGGGGAAGAAGCGTTCGAAAAAGAGATCGAACGCTGCGTGGCAGAAGAGGAAAAGATCCTGCAAAGCGGTCAGACAGCCGTCTGCTACACGGAACGCACCGTGATCTCCCTGGAGAATGACACAAAAGAATCCGCCCTTCTGCGGAGCGTCAGGATCAGCGACGGCGTCCGTCAGCTCGTCGGAAGACTGCAGAGCGAGCCATCCTTCATCGTCGCAAAGGGCGGCATCACATCCAGTGACGTGGCGACCAAGGCTCTGGGCGTGCGCCGGGCAGAAGTCATGGGGCAGATCCGGCCGGGCATTCCGGTCTGGAAGACAGACGAGGAAAGCCGTTTTCCCGGTATTCCCTATGTGATCTTTCCCGGAAATGTCGGAGAAGTCACGACATTGAAGGAAGCCGTTCAGATACTTATGGGTGTGCAGTAAAAAGTTCGGATACCGATTCCTATGGGAGAAGAGACCATCCGAATCCGTACGAAGACACGGCAGGGAACGAGGAATACAGATAGCAGGAGTGATGCAGCAATGACTGAAAAAATGAGTTTCGGAAAGATTCCGCAGAGTGTTGAAGAAGAGCAGATAACCGTATCAATTCCCCTGAGTACCTGGCAGTTGTTTCAGGCTGTTTCCGTGCATCCGGTCGGGGAGGCGTCGGAATGTTATCTGGATCAGATGAAAGCCAGCATGGCGGCCGGGAATGAAAAATTCCCGCTTCCGGATGTATTCAAAAATCTGGGAAACAAGCGAGGAAGCGTCCGCATGGGAAGCCTGGAGGACTCTGTATTTTACCCCGGAACCTCAAGGAAATACTGGGTATATCTTCCGGCAGATACAGATCCGGAAGAAAAGCTGAATCTGGTTCTGATCCTGGATGCGAACTTCTTTATGTACGATTCCGAAACGGGAAAACTCCTGGAAGATCCGGGGCTTCTCCGGATGTTCGATAATCTGATCGCCGAAAAGAAGATCCCGCCGACCGCCGTGCTGCTTGCGGAATACGGAACACCGGGTCCCGGCCAGCCGGTCAACGGTTATTCGGAAGGCAGGGTAAACCGCAGTGTGGAATACGATACGACAAGCGACCGGCATGCCCGTTTCCTGACGGAGGAGCTGATGCCGGCGGCTCTGGACGGCTGCACCATTTCTCCGGATCCGAAGGATCATATCATCTGCGGATTCAGTTCTTCCGGTGTCGCGGCCTTTTGTGCGGCATGGTTCCGGCCGGAAGTTTTCGGAAATGTGTTTCACGGGAGCGGAAGCTTCGTGAATATCCGGAACGGCATCGTGTGGCCTTCCGTTATCCGGATCAGCCCCCGGAAACCGATCCGTGTTTTCGGCACGGCCGGAAAACACGATCTGGACAATATTTTCGGAAGCTGGCTGACGGCAAATACAGACGTAGCCTGCGCACTTCATTACGCAGACTACGAGAATCTCTTTTATATAACCGAAGCAGGACACAGCCTGCCGGTCTTTTACCGGACGCTTCCCGAAGGGATCGCCTGGCTGTTCGGCGGGAAAGAGCCGGAATTCGAGTATATGAAGAAGATAGATTTTGCAGAAGTGATCCGCTGAAAGCTGTCAGGGCAGAAGGCATTGATCGCGCCGTAAAAAACAGGATCATGAATCGGAAAAAGAGCCGTTCATGATCCTGCTTTTTTATCACTCATCCTCAGTGATCAGAATTGTGCCGGTAAATGCAGTGATTCTGTTATCACTCATCCGCAACGATCAGAGTCGTATTGGAGTCCTGCGCTTTTTTCACATACTGATCATCCAGCGGTTTGTCCGTGATCAGCGTATCAATATCGGTCATGCGGGCGATGGTATACAGGGAGATCTTGTCAAACTTGTTGTTTGCCGCCAGAAGCACGGATTTATGGCTGATCTGGATCGCAACTTTCTTAATATCGCCTTCCATTTCATTGGAATTGGTGATGCCGTGTGAAAGCGCAACTCCGTTGCAGCTCATGAAGGCGATGTTGGCGTTGAAATCCCGGAGCTGGTTCACGGACTGGATCCCGATGTTCGACATGGTGTTCCGGGCCAGCATTCCGCCGATCATCATGACCTGCATATCATACTGAAAAGCTTCCTGCAGAACGTAGATATTGTTCGTAATAATCGTCAGATCCTTGTGCCCCTGGAGGTGGCGCACCATGTGTGCGACTGTCACGCCGGAACCCAGGTAAACGATGTTGTTGTCCTTAACGAGTTCGGCTGCCTTGATGGCAATGCGGTCCAGATTCGGCGCATAGCTGAAGGGCTCGATGATTCCGGCCGAAGGGACGCTCTGCATCTCGGCTTCGGAGATCCGGGCTCCTCCGCGCGTGCGGATCAGGAGCCCTTTTGATGCCAGATACTGGACATCCCGCTTGATCGTGCTGAGAGAAACATCGCAGTGTGCGCAAAGTTCTTCGTAGGTAA